>JBKJLN010000356.1:0-7215 GCA_046596935.1 Acidimicrobiales bacterium | reverse complement strand
CTGCGTCGTGCAGGCCGAGATGGAAGCCGTGGCTTCGGACGGCGGGGGTGTCCTCCTCGCTGAGCTCGTCGTCGATCAGGGCGCCGAGGCGGACCGCTGCCGGCTGACCGTCGAGCGCCTGCAGCGTGCCCCCGCCGCCGACCGCCGTCACGATCATCGGGTGTCCGACCCTTCGGCTGCCATGACTGAACAGCGCCTCGACGTCGACGCCCGGACCAAGGAGCACCCCCACCGCCCCACTGGAGAGGACGTGGCCGTCGGCCAAGAGCCGGTTGCCGCTCGGCATCGAGGCCGCCGATGCCATCCCTCCCACGATGGCGATGCCGGGGAAGCGCTGGTCGAGGGCGGCGATGGCGGTGGCCGTCGGGAAGTCGAAGGGGTCGGCCAGGAGCAGGAGGGCCGACGGCTCGAAATCGGGAACGGGCACCGACCCGTCCCGTCCATAACTCAACGCCACGACGGGCCCGAAGCGACCTGCCCACAGCGTCATGCCCTCGGCGCCCGACTGCTGCGCGTTGGCGAGGACCGAAGCGAAGCTCCCTCCGATCAGCGTGGCCGGCCGGAGGATCCGGTCGACGACAGCTGCGCATTCTGCGACCGCTACGAGGTGGTGGGCGGTGAGGAACAGGATTGCGAGATCGGGGGCCTCGTCGTCGAGCTGGTCGAGGACCTGGCCGGTGATCTCGCCGATGGCGTGGGCCGACGATGGATGGACGGAGTGGGCGGCGGCGAACGGCACGCCCGGCTAGGCGACCGGCGGCAGCAGGGTGAGGGGAACGACGGTCACGGGTCCGCCGTCGATGTTGCAGTGGGCCTCGATGGTGCCGTAGTCCTCGTACGTCAGTTCGGCCTTCACCAAGCGGAATCCGAATTTTCCCGGCTCGACCTGGAACGGCATGACGCTCTTGGCCACCTGCTCCCCGGCTTCGTTGTGGAACAGCACCTCGAGGGCGGCGAAACCGTTCTCATTGTTGCGGCAGCGCACGAGCACGATGAGGTGGGGGTCGAGCGTCACCGGCGGGGGCTTCGGGGCCACGATCGAGAACATGATCCCGCTCAGGTCGATCCGGGTGGAAGGACCGGCGACCTGCCGCAACTCGATGTTCTCGGCAAACGTGGCCGACACGATGTCCATCGGCCCAAGCTAACGCTCTCCGTCGGCGTCGCCGTCGTCGTCGAGGTCCCGGTTGATTCTGTCGCGGAGGAGGTCGGTCACGGACTCGATCTGGCTGGGGGTGAGGTCGCTCCCGGCCGTCCAGTCGTCGTGTCGCTTCGAAAATTGTTCGAATTCCGACACGGTCAGGAGATTTCTCGGGTCGTCGCCCTTGGAGAGGCGGATCTCAACCCGCCGCGAGGTCGACGTGCTCGATCCGCGAGGCGGACGCGGCGGGCGGGGCGCACGAGGGGGCCGGCCGCGAGCCATGCGGACGCTTTCGCGGATCAGTTCGCCGGTGCGGAGGGCATCGGTCACGTTCCGAAGATCCTCACCGAAGGCGAAGCCGAAGCCCGACGATGTGGTGTCATCGTCATCGTCGATCTCGACGCCGGACTCGTCGACCGGCGGGTCGGCCAGGAGATCGACGTCTTCCGTCTCGGCGGCCACGAGCTCGTCGAGACCGAAGCGGGCGAACTCCTTGTCGAGGGCCGCCTCCAGGGCGGGATCCCGCTTGACCAGCTCGCGGTAGAGCAGGAGGGTGAGCGCCGCCGAGACCGGCCCGCCGTCGGCCGGCGGACCACCATCGGCAACTTTTCGACCGAGCCCACGGCTGTGCCGGTCGAGAGCAGCGTTGATGGGCATGAGCTTGCGGGCGTAGTCGTAGCGTCCGGAGGGGGCGTCACCGCCGGCGAGGGCGTGCTCGAGAAAGGCCTGGAAGGCCTTGGACATCCCGCCCTTCCCGACGCCCCGAGCTGTCTTCAGCCGGTCGAGCTGCTCGTCGGTCACGTACACCGTCACCTTCGCCATGTCGTCCCCCTGCACAATCCCGTTGTCGGACGCCCGACATGGACGCCATACATCCACACCATACGCAGGTGAGACCTTCTGTCAAGCAGCGGCTTCGCCGCCGATCCATACCGCCTCCACGGTGAGGGCATCCGGATCGAGGGCGACGAGGTCGGCACGACAGCCGGCGACGAGTCGGCCTCGATCGAAGCGACCCAGGAGACGGGCGGGCGTCGACGAGGCCGCAGCGACGACCTCGACCAGAGGGATGGCGGCTTCGGTGACCATCCGCCGCACGGCCGCATCCATGGTGAGGGAGCTTCCGGCGATGGTGCCGTTCGCCAGCCGAGGAGCCCCGTCGACGATGGCGATCCGGCGGTCGTCGTCACGATGGAGGCGACCATCCCGCCAGGCGACGGCGTCGGTGACCAGGATCCATCCACCCATTCCCTTTGCGCGGGCCGCCGCTCGCAGTGCCGCCGGATGAACATGGACGCCGTCGGCGATCAGCGACGGGGTCAGGCGATCATCGGCGAGGGCGGCGCCCAGCAGGCCCGGCTGGCGATGGTGGAGCGGCCCCATCCCGTTGAAGAGGTGAGTGACCAGGCGAGCGCCGGCGTCGGCGCCCTCGAGGGACCGCTCGAAGGAGGCGGTCGAGTGGCCGAGGCTGACCAGGACTCCTCGTGCCGCCAAGGCGCGGATGGCATCGGGCGCCCGATCGAGTTCGGGGCCGAGGGTGAGGACCCGAACGATCGCTGGCAGCGCCTCGATCCACTCGAGGTCGATGGCGACAAGGTGCTGGCGGGGATGGGCCCCGGGGGCACCGCCCAGGAACGGGCCCTCGAGGTGGGCGCCGAGGATGGCGGGCCGTCCGGCCGCAGGCGGCCGGTCGGCGGCGGTGGCGATGCGGGCGAGGGGCGCGGCGAAACGGTCGAGAGGAGCGGTGATCAGCGTCGGGCACCAACCGGTGACCCCCTGGGCCACGAGCAGGCCGTCCATCCGGTCCCAGTCGCGGCCCTCAGCGGTGGCGCAGTTCACATCGTCGTGCCCGTTGACCTGGAGGTCGATGAAACCGGGCGCCAGCAGTCGCCTCGGCACTCGCTCACCCGACGGCGCCGGCGAGACCTCTTCGATGAGCCCATCGACGACTCGTACCTGACCGGGCTCGAGCAGTCCATCGGGCGTCACGACAGTTGAGGCGGTGAGGGTGAAGGAGGGCACGCTGCCATCGAAGCACCGACGGCGCGCCCCTATCCTGGATGCCCATGGCGGTGGCACGCATCACCTCGACCCGACAAGCGATCCTCGATGAGGCACTCGTTCTGTTCGCCGATCAGGGATACGAGGGCACGTCCCTGAACGACATCGCCGAGCGGGTCGGCATCCGGCGACCGAGTCTCCTGCACCACTTCGCCTCCAAGGAGGCCCTGTACCGCGAGGTTTTCGAAGGCTCGGTGGCCGACTGGTTCAGCCAGGTCCACGAGGCCATCCAGGACCCCACGGATGGTTGGGTGCAAGTCGACCGGGTGCTCACCGCCGCCTTCCGGTTCTTCCGGGAGAACCCCGACTTCATCCGCCTCGTGCGGCGGGAGGCCCTCGAGGGCACCGGCGACCACCTCAGCTTCGACCTCGGCCTGGCCCTCGGACCCCTGATGGACCAGGCCTGCGGGTTCTTCGAACGGGAGATGGAGGCTGGGCGTTTCCGACGCCACGACCCCCGCCAACTCATCCTCACCGGCTACGGCGCCCTCCTCAGCTACTTCTGCGATCTGCCCTTCCTCAACGCCGTGCTCGGTCGCGATCCGCTGTCGGACGAAGCCCTCGAGCAGCGCCTCGACCACGTCCGTTCGTTCTTCCGGGCCGCCCTCGATCCCGCCGGCGACTGAGCGGAATGGCGCCGAACGACCGGCGGGTCCAGGTCCCGCCGAATTGCGACCTCACCCTGGGAATGGTCTGCATCGACAAGTCCGAACCCGGGCGAAGCGTGTGGCGGATGTTGGCCGACGAGCGCTTCGCCAACCCGGTGGGGATCATCCAGGGCGGGTTCGTGGCCGCATTTGCCGACTCGGCCATGGGGGCGGCGTCTGTCACCTACGCCCGTGAGCGCAAGGTGTTCAGCGCCAACATGGAGATGAAGATCAGCTTCCTCAAGCCGGCCAAGGTCGGCTCGACCCTGACCTGCACCGCCTTCCTCATCTCCGGCGGCAACCGGGCAGCCTTCCTCGAGGCCGAGGTCACCGACGAGGAAGGCCGCCTCATCGCCAAAGCCAACTCGACCTATCTCCTGACCCCGCGGTGACGGCGCTCCCGACGCCGGCCTCCGGGCTGGGCTTGTTGGACCGTTTTGGCTGCTGAATCTGCTCTCGTGGGCCCTTCTGGCGACCACAAGGGTCCAGACAACGAGGGTTGGGGGCGGGGGGTGGTGCTGGCGATCGGGTTGTTGGTTGTCCTCTTGGTGGCCGGCGGATTGGTGATCAGCGGTGCTCAGGCGGCACGTTCGACGCCGGCGACGAGCGACGTTCGAGCGGTGCGGCTGACGACGCCGGTGCTCTCGGCGCGACGGGTTCCCGAGTTGGTGAGTCGCACGGTGGCCCACATCCGTCTGGGGGATGAGCTCGACGCCGCCCTCACGTCGAGCGCCGGAGGCCGAGCGACCGAGTCCTCGTGCCTGAGCGTCGAGGAGGGCGACGCCATGATCTACGGCCGGCGGAGCGACCAGAAACTGGTGCCAGCGTCCACGCTCAAGGTGCTGACCGGGTTGTCGGCGGTGGCGAGGCTGGGCGCCGACTTCCGTTTCGTTACCGAGGTGAGGACGAATGTGCCGGTCGTCGACGGCATCCTCGACGGACCGCTGTGGCTCGTCGGCGCCGGCGATCCCTTGCTCTCGAGCAAGGCCTACGCCGACAGCTTCCGCAACCAACCTCAGGTGTACACGTCGATCGACGCCCTCGCCGACCGCATCGCCGCCGCGGGTATCCGTGAGATCCGAGGGGGATTGATCGGCGACGACAGCCGGTTCGATTCGGTTCGCTACTACCCGACGTGGAAGTCGGCGTACATCACCGACAACGAGATCGGGCCCGTCGGCGCCCTCGTCGTCAACGACAACTTCAGTCAGTTCCGCCCTCTCAAGATGATCGCGGCGACGGCGCCGGCCACCAACGGCGCCGGCGTGCTCACGGAGTTGCTGCGCGGACGGGGGCTGATCGTGGCCGACCCGAGCGAGGGCGCCGTGCCCGAGGGAGCAACCGCGGTGGCGTCGATCGAGTCGCCACCCGTTCCCGAGATCGTCGGCGAGCTCCTGCGGGAGAGCGACAACATGACCGCCGAGGTGCTGACCAAAGAACTCGGCAAGCGCTACGGCAAGGGTGGGACCTGGGCCGAGGGCACGAGGGTGATCAAAGAGACGGTGGCCAAGGCCGGGCTCGATGCTGATGGGTACGCGGCGGTCGACGGCTCTGGCCTCGACCTCTCCGACCGGCTGTCGTGCACCCTGCTCATGGACGCCCTCGACCTGGTCGGTCGGGACAGTCCGGTGACGGCCGGGTTCGCGGTCGCCGGCCAAACGGGCACGCTGGCCCAACGATTCAAGGGCAGTCCGGCCGAAGGGCGACTGCGCGCGAAGACGGGCTCGCTCAACAACGTCGCCGGCCTCGTCGGGTACGTCGATGCCGGAGACGATCGGACGCTGGAGTTCGCGCTCCTGGCCAACGACCTCCCCGACCGCAACGACTCGGGTCGGGCGTTGCAGGAACGGGTCGGGGCCGCCCTGGCCCGCTACCCCCAGGCCCCCCCGGCGGCCAACCTCGAACCCTTGGCACCTACCCGGGGGAAGCCCCGGGCGCCGGCGGGTTGACGTGCGCAGCCTCCCGATGTTCCCGCTCGGCAGCGTGCTGTTCCCGCACCTCGGCCTGCCATTGCACGTGTTCGAGGATCGCTACCGCCAGATGATCCGCACCTGTCTCGAAGGCGATCGTCGATTCGGGGTCGTGCTCATCGATCGGGGTTCTGAGGTGGGTGGGGGCGACCGGCGCATGTCGATCGGCACCGTGGCCGAGATCGCCCAGGCCGAGGAAACCGAAGACGGGCGGTGGGCGGTGCTGGCTGTCGGGCTGGGCCGCCTTCGGGTCGTCGAGTGGGCTCCCGACGATCCCTTTCCGGTGGCGGTCGTGGAAGACCTCGATGACGTGCCCTGGTCGGAGGAAGCCGATGCCCTGTTCGCCCCGGCCGACCGGCTGGTGCGGCGGTCGCTGGCCATGCTGGCGGAGCTCGACGAGCCGGCCGCACCGATCAATGTCGAACTCGCTCTGGACCGAGTCGTGGCGTCGTGGCAACTCGCCGCGGTCTCGCCGCTCGGCCCCCTCGATCGCCAGGGGCTGCTGACCATCGACGAGCCTGCGACGCGGATGCGACAGCTCGTCGACCTCATGGAAGAGGAGTGCCAGGTGCTTGCGAATAGGCTGGCCGCCGGTTAGGAAGGCCGGTCCTTCCGTCTCGAGGAGCATGTTGCCGGATCCGAAATCATCCACGTCCAAAGGCCTGCCCACGCTGGCCGTGGAGCTGAAAGACCTCGTCGTCGCCTACGCCAAGCAGGAGACGATCCAGCCGATCAAAGGGCTCGGTCGCTTCATCGCCTTCGGTGTCGCCGGCTCCCTTCTCTTGGCCAACGGGCTTCTTCTCCTCGTGCTCGCGCTCCTGCGGCTCCTCCAGAATGAGTTGCCCGACACCTTCGACGGCAACTGGTCGTTCGCGCCCTACCTCATCACCCTCATCTTCTGCGCAGTCATGGCCGGTCTCGCCGTCCGGGCCATCGGCGCAGCCAAGCGCCGCAAGGACGTCCGCCCGTGACCTCGACCCCCGACCCGAACAACCCGGTGTCGCGCACCGACATCGAGTCGAAGCTGCGGGAGATCCGGGGCGAGGTCGACTCCACGACGACGGCGGCCAAGCCGGCGGCCATGGTCGTGGCCGGCGTCGCCGCCGTGCTGGTGATCGGTGCCGTGTACCTCTTGGGTCGACGCAAGGGCAAGAAGAAATCGACCGTCGTCGAGATCCGGCGGGTCTAGTGGGGGCCCTCGGCCGGCTCCTGTGGCGCACCTCCGTCCGCAAGGGCTTCTTCGGTGGACAGCGCCGCTGGATGACCCTCTTCGCCATGGTCGGTGTCGTCAAGGCATTCCGTCGCATGGCCGGGAGCACGCAGGAAGTCGTGTATCGCGAGGAGTTGGCGCCCGGCCAAGCCCTCTTCATCACCCACCACGGCGCTCTGCGCCTCG
>JBKJLN010000331.1:0-8996 GCA_046596935.1 Acidimicrobiales bacterium | reverse complement strand
ATTTCCCGTCGTGACAACGATGCACAATCAGTTCGGAGCCGAACTCACCGACATCTACCGCCGAGTCGCCGGCCGCGTTCCGATCATCGCCATCAGCCATGCGCAGCGGCGACCCGTTCCCGATCTCCCGATCGCTCGCGTGATCCACCACGGGCTGGAGCCGTCGGACTTCCCCATCGGCGCGGGTGACGGGAACTACTGCCTCTTCCTCGGAAGGATGTCGCCCGATAAGGGGCCACATCGCGCCATGGAGGCGGCCTACAAGGCAGGGATGCCCTTGATGATGGCGGCGAAGATGCGCGACCCGTGGGAGTTCGACTACTTCGACGACTACGTGAGGCCCTATCTCAACGACGACATCCAATACCTCGGCGAGGTCGCCCACTCCCGCAAGCTCGAGCTGTTGGCCGGCGCTCGTGCCCTGCTCTTCCCGATCCGTTGGAACGAGCCGTTCGGCATGGTGATGATCGAAGCGTTGGCCTGTGGCACGCCGGTGTTGGCGTTCCCGGAGGGTGCAGTGCCCGAGGTGGTGGAGGACGGGCGCACCGGTTTTCTCTGTCGAGATGTCGCCGACATGGCCGAAGCCATCACTCGGATCGAACGACTCGATCGATCCGAATGCCGGCGGGCCGTCGAGGGCTACTTCTCGACAACCCGAATGGTCCGCGAGTACCTCGAGCTGTTCGACACGCTGACCACATCCGGCGACAACTGATCAGACGGGGGCTACGCGACCATGGTCGAGGGCGGTCTCGAGTGCAGCCATGGCGCGGAGGACGACGAGGTCGCCATGTTGCGGCCCGATCAGCTGCAAGCCGACAGGAAGGCCACTGGCGGTGAAGCCGGCGCAGACCGATCCTGCGGGCGAGCGAGTCATGTTGAAGCCGTAGGTGAAGGCCACCCAGTTCTGGGTCTCCACACCATTGATCGTTCCCTGCTGACCTGACCGGGGCGGGGGTGCGGCCGTGGTGGGCGTGATGAGCAGCCGGACACCGTGGAAGAGCTCGATCAAACGGACGTTCAACTCGTGGCATGCGTCCTCGGCGCGGACGAAGTCGACGGCCGACATCCCGGCACCCCAGTCGGCCATTGCACGCAGGCCGGGATCGATGCGGTCCCACATCTCGGTATCGCGAAACGGCGCCAGAGTGCGGGCGTTGAAGGCGTTGGTGAGCGTCACCCAGGCGAGCACGGGATCCTCGGTGAAGACCGTGTCGATCTCCACGACTTCGACCCCGAGATCGGCAAGCTGATCAACGGCGACGCGACAGACGGCTGCGATCTCGTCGTCGACCATGGCGTAACCGAGGGTCGGCGACCACCCCACCTTTCTCGGCAGCGAGGCCTTCTCGAGAGCTGCCAGCCACGACACGTCGGGCATCGGGAGCGATCGGAGGTCGGAGGGGTCCGGGCCGATCACGGCATCCAGGGCGTACACCGTGTCGGCCACCGTGCGGGCAAGAGGGCCCTTGGTCGAGAGGTGGCCCCAGTCGGGAGCCTGGGCTCCGCCCGAGGGGATGCGCCCGAGTGAGGCCTTGAAGCCGGCAATCCCGCACGCGGACGCCGGGATACGGATCGAACCGCCGCCGTCCGATGCGGTCGCCAGCGGCACCATGCCCGCAGCCACCGCTGCGCCGGATCCGCCGGAGGAGCCTCCGGGCGAGTGGTTCCGATTCCACGGGTTGCGAGTGGCACCGAACACCTCGTTGATGGTGTCGCCCTTCCAACCCAACTCGGGGGTGTTCGTCTTGCCGACCACGACGGCGCCGGCGGCTCGCATGCGAGCGACGAGGAGGGAGTCGACCGTCGCCCGAGCACTGTCGGCAAAGCAGGGGGAACCCTTGGTCGTGCGAAAACCGACAGCGTCCTCGAGGTCTTTCACGCCAATCGGAATCCCGGCGAGCGGCCCCGGATCTTCACCGGCGGCGACACGTGCATCGACTTCGGCGGCAGCCGCCATCGCCGCCGGACCATCCACGGCGACAAAGGCGTTTATCTCCCCGTTGAGCGCATCGATCCGCGCCAGGGCGTGGGCGGTCAACTCGGTTGCGGTCGTCGATCCCGAGCGGACTTGCGAGGCCAGGTCGGCAACCGACTGGCGTTGGAAGTCGAGAGTCATAGCGCAAGCGACTCTAGGTTCGGGTCATGGCCAGCGCCCCGATTCCTGACATCGTGCTCGACCACGTCGCCGTGGCCGTGGAAGATCCGGCTTCGGTGTGGCCGAGGTATGCCGGCGAGCTCCCCTCGTCGTGGGTTGGCGGTGGCGGCACCCCGGGTTTCTGGTCGTCGCAGGTGCAGTACGCGAATGGCATGAAGGTCGAGGTCCTCGAGCCCTACCTGAGCGAGCAGAACGATTTCCTCCGCCGCTTCCTCGATCATCGGGGTCCGGGCCCTCATCACCTCACGTTCAAGGTCAAGGACATTGCGACCGCCCTCGACATCGCGCAGGACGTGGGCTATCGGCCGGTGGGCGTCAATCTCGGCGACCCGTACTGGAAAGAGGCGTTCCTGCATCCGAAGGACGCCCCCGGAGTCGTCGTGCAGTTGGCCCAGTCCGACGACGGTGGCGAGTGGGGCGACGACCCGACACCCTCGTGGTTCCCGGCCCCGAGGACGCCGGCCTTGGCCACGCTCGTGCACGTCGCCCACGCACTTGCCGATCCCGCCGACGGTCGTCGCCTGTTCGTCGATCTGCTCGGCGGCGTTGTGCAAGCCGAGGGAGGCGATGCCGATCTTGCGTGGATCGATGTGACCTGGCCGGGGCCGGGACGCATCCGGTTGTTGTCGGGGCCTTCGATGTCGGTCTGGATTGGAGAACAGCCCGGTCGCATCCACCATCTTGCCTTCGTGACCGAGGCGCCGGATCGAGTGAGCTCAGCCCGCTCATCGAGCGCCGTGTACGAGGTGAAGCCCGAGGACAATCTGGGGGTTCGCCTCCTCCTCGCCGAGAGCCAGGAGCCGTTTGCGGAACGAGCCCTCGGGTAGGTAGGGGCCGTACCCCCCCTATCTACAAGAGGTGACTGCACCATGGGCGAAAATATCGATGACATCAAGGGCAAGGTCAAGGAAGCTGCTGGCGATCTGACCGACAACAAGGACCTCGAGCGTGAGGGCAAAGTCGATCAGGGTAAGGCCGAAGTCAAGGACAAGGTCGGCGACGTTGCCGACAAGGTCGGCGACAAGCTGAAGGACATCGTCAACTAGCTGCTTGGCCAGAGCTGCGATCTCGACGCTTCGAGCGTTCGAGGTCGCAGCTCTTGCGCGTCCAGGCGTCGATCAGCGGCTGCGGCGCACCGCCCACACGGCGGCGCCGGCCAACAGAAAGAGCCCGGGAAGCAGCACCAGGCTCACGAACCTTGCGTAGGTGAGACGGCTCCGAGTCAATTCGAGCGCCCGACTGCGGGGAAGGTTCGCGGACAGCACGACCAGCTGGTCGTCGAGGGTCAGCCAGTCGAGTGAGCGAACGAAAAAGGTCGAGTCGGCGGCCTGTCCGAGGACGGCGTTGGTGGCGAAATCGACGTCCCCGACGACGATCACCCGGCTCCGGCGAACCTGATCGCCGTCGATGCGCGACCGTTCGCCGGCGGCGGCCACGGTGATCGGGCCGGGGGTGTCGGTCGTCGGGTCGAAGACGGTGGTGAGCGGTTCGGTCTCGAGATAGGAAGCGGCCGATGTATCGGCCAAGTGGCTCACCACCAGACCACTATCGGGGTCGGACTCGCCGGCAACCACCGCCTGGAGGCCAGGGAAGAAGGTGGGTGCGAGGCGTCGAACGACGGGATGCGAGGAGGAATACACACGCACGATCGGCGACGTCGGATCGTCGGGTCGGGCCGAAGCCGGATCGCCTTCGAGCACGATGCCCCGCTTCACGCCGATTCCCAGGTCCTGCACGATCGGCGTCACGTCGACGTCGGATGCCGGATCGCTGAGTACGAGGAGCCGGCCGTCCCGAGCGAGCCAGTCGCGGAGAACGACGGAGGCCTCGTCGAGGGGCGAGAGAGGATTGGCCAGCACGACCCCCCGACAGTCGCCGGGGATCTCTCGAGCCGCCAGCAGATCGATGGCACGAACCTTGTAGCCGTTCTGCTCCAGCAGAGCACCGGCGCGGGAAAGGCCGTCGGGGCCGTCGTCCGCAAGTGCCGCTTCGCCGTGACCCGTGACGAAGCACAGTTGCGCCGAGCGCCCCCTGGCCAAGCGGGCCAACGCGCCGGTGACGTCCTGCTCGGTCACCGTCGGCACGACTTCGACCGCATCACCCTGGGCCACGGCGATGCCGCCGAGGCCCGAGTCGATCCCGAGGCGTCGCTGCTCGCCGAGAGCCGATTGCGGGTCGAGAATGCGAAATCCGATCCTCCGGTTCAAGCGCTGGTATCGCAACAACAGCGCCGCCGCGGGCGCCCGTTCGGGGTCGTCCGGACGAAGGAACACGGTGACGGTGGTGTCCTTCTTCACGCCGCCGGCGATGCGTTCGGTCTGCTGCGTGAGGCTCAAGCTGCGATCGGCGGTGAGGTCGATCACGCGCCGCGTCCGGTCGGCGATGACATCGATTCCGAGGGCCAGGATGAGGGCCACGAGGGCGAGGACGACCGGCCGCCGCAGATGCCTCATCGGCGGCGCCTGGCGTGCACGGCGGCCCCCGCCAACCCAAGACACGCCATCGTCAGGGCAACCAGGAACCCGATGTCGCCGGTGTCGAGGGCTCCGCCGGCGAAGCTTCGGAGCCGCTCGCTGAGCGACAGGTGGGCGAGGAGTCCGCCCGCGCTGATGGTGGCCGACGCTGTTCCCGAGAACCAGAGTACGGCAGAGATCACGAAGGTGAACATCGCCGCCACCGGCGCCGACGACGTGCACGCCGACGTCAGCACCCCGAGGGCGGCGAGGGCGGCGACGAGCAGTGCGAGGCCGACGAAGCCGGCGATCACCGGGCCCCGGTCCGGGTCGCCGAAGAGCCCGACCAGAGCGGCGTACGCCGCCGCCGGCGCCGTCACGGCCACCAGGGTGGCCGTGGCTGCGAGCCACTTGCCGAGCACCAAGGGACCGGCGCCAACGGGTACGGCCAGCAACACGTCGAGCGTGCCGGAACGGGCTTCATCGGCCAAGGTGCGCATGGTGAGGATGGGCACCGTCACCAGCAACAGGAACCCGGCGAGTGGGAACAACGGCTGCACCAGGGCCTGCGCGCGCCCTTGGAGCTGGTCGACGAAAAGAATGCCGAGCACCGCCTGAAAGAGGGCGCCGACGACGAAGGGAACGGGCGTGGCCCAAAGCACCGCCATGTCCTTGCGGAAGATGGCCCTGGTCACGACAGCTCGGCCTCACCCACGAGGCGCAGGAACCGGGCTTCGAGGTCGGTGGCTTCTCCGGGCCGTTCCTCGGCCACGATCCGACCGCCGGCGATGACGACCACGCGGTCGCACACTGCCGACGCTTCGGCCAGCAGATGGGTCGAGAGCAACACCGCTCCCCCCTCATCGGCCAGTGACCGGACGACGGCCCGGGCCTGCACGACCTGGCGTGGATCGAGCCCGGTCGTGGGCTCATCGAGGAGGTAGGCGGGTGGCCGGCCGAGGAGGGCGCCGGCAAAGCCGACGCGCTGGCGCTGCCCGCGCGAGAGGCGGCCGATCGGACGTGTGGCCAGGTCGTCGATTCTCAGAGCCGCCATCGTGCGAGCGACCTCACCGCCGACATCGGCGACGCCCTTCATCCGACAGAGGAAGCGGAGTTGGGCGGCGACCGACAGCTGGTCGTAGCTGGCGGCCTGTTCGGGAAGGTACCCGACCGCTGCCGGCCGACTCGATCGACCTTCGTCGGGAGTGAGCAGTCCGAGCAACAATCGGATGGTCGTCGTCTTGCCGGCACCATTCGGGCCGAGGAACCCGACGACCTCGCCGGGTTCGACGGAGAAGGAGACATCCGTGACCGCCGGGCGTCCACCGAAACGCTTCGTGAGCCCGACGGCCTCGATCACTGCGCCGCGGGCGCGGATGGGGTGGGCGAGGTCGGGGTCTCTCCGAGCTCGACCAGTGACCGCACCAGGCGGAACTTGATCTCCTGGACGAGGCCGGCGAGTCCGCCGCGGGCCCGAACGATCACCACGAGCAGCAGGATGCCCGTGGTCACGGGCACCACATACCGGTTGGTCTCGATCTCGATCAAGCTCGGAACCCCGGCGACCAGGAAGGCTCCCAGCACGGCTCCCTGGAGCGAACCGATCCCACCGATCATCACCACGGAGATGAGCACGAGCGAGGTCGTCGCCGGGAAGGAGGCCGCCAGAACCGTCGATTGGTTCATCGCCTGGACCGCACCTGCGAGCGCGGCGATGCCGCCGGAGACGGCGAAGGCCAACAGCTTGACCCGAGTGAGGTCGACGCCGAGGGTTGCGGCCGCCTTCTCGTTTTCGCGGAGGGCGTAGAACGAACGCCCGGTGCGCGACCGTGCGATGTTGCGCGTGACCCACAGCGCCAGCGCCAACAGCGCCAGGGAGAAGAAGAACAGTGGACGATTGCTCGGCGCCGACAAGTCGAGGGGCCCGAACTTCGGCGGATCCCACCGAATGCCAGCTTGGGAGCCGGCGATGAAGGTCGTCTTGAAGATGGTGAACTCGCAGAAGAAGCCGAAGGCCAGCGTGACGACCGCGAGGTAGAGCCCACGGATTCGTAACGCCGGCAAGCCGATGAGCAGGCTCACTCCCATTCCGATGAGCACCACCAGAGGGAGCGTGAGAAAGAACGGGATGTGGAGTCGGCTGAAAAGGTTCGCGGTCGTGAACGCGCCCACGCCGACGAGAGCCCAATGGCCGAGCGAGATCTGGCCCGTGAACCCCATGAGGATGGTGAGCGACACGCCGACGAGCGCGTAGACCACGACATTGACCAGGATCCCGTTCGTCCTGGAGCCGGTGGTGAGGCTGGCGAGCACGGCGATGAACAGCCCGAGCCCGAGCCCGAATCGACTCAGAACGCGATTGGCGGTCGTGTCCCGCAGCTTCGCGGGCAGATCGCGAAGCGTCGGCACGAAGGCCACCTTGTCCTCGGTCTCTTCCCGCTGGCCGAAGAGACCTCCGGGGCGGAAGAGCAGGACGCCGATGACGATCACGAAGCCGAGGAGTTCTGGCTTCAGGACCTCGGCGAGGAACTGCGGCGGCGTCGTCACCGAAAGCACGTACTGCAACAACGTCTCGCTGATGCCGACGGCCAAGCCGCCGACGATGGCACCGGGCAGGCTCGTGAGTCCGCCGATCAAGGCTGCGGCCAACGCCCGGACGAGGAAGCCGGTCGAAAGCGTGGCGATGTCGAGGCCACCGCGTTGCACGGTGATGAGCAGACCGGAGATGCCGGCGAGCACCGAACCCGTGATCCACGTGAACGCCGAGACGCGGTTGGCGGAGATACCGAGCAGGCGCGCCGACTCCCCGTTCTCGGCCGCGGCCCGCACTGCGACCCCGAAGCGGGAGTACTTGAAGAAGGCCGCCAGACCGAGGGCAATGAGTGGGACGGCGATGAAGACCTGAATCGATCCGGCCGACAGCGCGAGGTCACCGGCATTCACGCGGGCGGTGAAGAACGCCGGCAGCACCCTCGGCCGGGCGAACTGGCTCTCGGTGCGGTTGAACAGGATCCCGACGAGTCCGAGCGTGCCCTGGGCCAAGGCGATGGTGAGGACGAGCCCCACGAGGCGCGGCGCACCGCGCAGCTTGCGGATGAGCCCGTGCTCGATGCTCCATCCGTTGAGTCCTACGAGGATGAGCGAGAGAGGTGCGGCGATGCAGAAGCGTGCCACCGAGCCTTTCGCGAAGGGCAGGAACCCGACCTCCGCGGTGAGGTAGTGGGCGAGGAACGCGCACAACAGACCGAAGTAGGGATGGGCCAGGTTCAGGACTCGGCTCCCCTTGTAAACGAGCACGAGGCCGAGCGCGAGGAGCCCGTAGATCAGGCCCTGGCTGATGCCGAGCACGAGATAGCCGATGAAGGTGCTCATGTGCGGGCCGTCCTCCGTCGACGAGTGGAACTCGGCGGCGCGGACGGTGACCCGGCCGCGTCGGCGGCGAAGCCGGCCGTGGCACCGGCGAGGAACACCGAGCGGAGGAGGTCCTGGCGTTCGGACAGCCCGGCTGACGGGCCCTCGTAACGCACCTCCCCCTTCTCCATGAAGTAAGCCCGGTCGGTATACCCGAGGGCGAAGCTCGCCTGTTGTTCGACGATGACCACGGTCAGCCCCTCTTCCTCGTGGAGTCGCTGCACGGTTTCCATCAACCGCTCGATGACGAGGGGGGCGAGGCCAAGTGAGAGCTCGTCGATCATGAGCACGTCCGGGCGGGCCATGAGGGCTCGGCCGGTCGCCAACTGTTGCTGCTCACCGCCGGACAGGGTGCCCGCCTGCTGGTCGAGACGATCCTTGATCCACGGGAAGTAGCCCATGATGCGCTCCATTTCACCGTCGACCTTCGACTGGTCGTCGATGAGGTAGCCGCCCATCCGGAGGTTCTCGCCCACGGTCAGCGTCGGGAACAGACCGCGGCCACCCGGCACCTGGCCGAGACCGAGGCGCACGATCTGCTCCGCCGCCCGCCCGGTGATGTCCTCACCCTTCCAGCGGATCGTGCCGGCTGTCGGCTGCACCAGGCCCGACGCCGCCTTGAGGATGGTCGACTTGCCGGCGCCGTTGGTACCGAGCAGCGCAATGCGCTCGCCCCGTCGCACCCGGAAATCGACGCCGTACAGCACCTGCACCTTGTCGTAGAAGACGTCGATGCCCGAGCACTCGAGCAGCAGCTCGGCTTCGGTGTCCTCCCCGACCTTGCGCTTGGCCGTGGCCTTCACCAGTTGCTGCTCGGCCGGCGTGCCGAGATAGGCCTCGATCACCTTGGGATCGTTCTGCACGGTCTCTGGCCGTCCCGCCGACAGCACCGTTCCGGCATCGAGGCAGTAGATCCAGTCGGCGAGGCCCATGATCAGAGGCATGTCGTGCTCGATCATCAGAATCGTGGCACC
>JBKJLN010000222.1:0-3358 GCA_046596935.1 Acidimicrobiales bacterium | reverse complement strand
GCCCCCTGCCTTCCAGGCGCGCAGCTCCAGGAGATCGAGGGCGAGGAGTACCGCGGCATCGTCAAGGTGAAGGTCGGCCCGATCACCGCCCAGTACAAGGGCAAGGCGACGTTCGTGGAGAAGGACGACACCAAGCACGTCGCCGTTCTCAAGGCCGAGGGTCGCGACACTCGCGGTCAGGGCAATGCCAGCGCCATCATCACGGCCACCCTCACGGCGCACGGCGATGGCACCGCGGTCACCGTGGTCACCGACCTGACGATCACCGGCAAGGTCGCCCAGTTCGGTCGTGGTGTGCTCGTCGACGTCTCGGGAAAGCTGTTGACCCAGTTCGTCGAGTGCCTCGAGAACGATCTGCTCAGCGACACGCCGTCAACCCCGGCAGCTACCCCGCCTGCGGCCGCCCCGCCGAAACCTGCGGCTACCGCTGCGCAGCCGGCGGCAGCGCCCGCAGCCGCCGCAAATCCGGCCACGGCAACTGCATCTGCGCCCACCGCTCCCAAGCCCGTAGCACCCAAGCCCGCAGCCACGGCACCCAAGCCCAAGCCCGAGGCTGCTGCGGCTCCGCCACAGCCGGCGCCCAACGGCGTGACGACACCGGCCAAGGACTCCGAGCCGAAACCGCCGACGCCCGAACAGCCCACGATCCGCAAGATCGAACACCAGGCGGCGGCGCCGGTCGATCTGCTCGACGCCGCCGGGGTGCCTGTGGCCAAGCGGGCCATTCCGGTCGTCGCCGGGGTGCTCGTCATTCTCTGGTTCCTGCGCCGGCGGCGCTCCCGCCGCTGAGCGCAACGACCGACGACGAGCGCGCCCGCGTGGTCGTCCTCCTCGGGCGGCCGCCCCAGGGCGCGTTCGAGGTCGTGGTTCGTACCGACGAGGGGGAGCCGCTGGTCATCCGCAATGCACCCCTCCTCGACGATGGCCGTCCGATGCCCACCCGGTACTGGCTGCTCGGGTCGAAGCTGCGCGATCGCATCAGTCGCCTCGAGGCCGCCGGCGGCGTGAATCAGGCCGAGGCCGAAGTCGACGCCGAGGATCTCGCGGCCGCCCATCGGCGATATGCACACGAGCGTGATGCCGCTCTTCCTCCCGGCCATGTGGGGGTGCGGCCCTCCGGTGGGGTCGGGGGTACGCGCATCGGCGTGAAGTGCCTCCACGCTCACTACGCATGGCATCTCGCCGGCGGTGACGATCCGGTCGGGCGGTGGATCGCCAACCACCTCGACGACGAGGTCGATCCCGGGTGAGTGCCGTCGCCGCCATCGACTGCGGGACGAACTCGACTCGGCTCCTCATCGCGGATGATCAGCGCCGGACGCTGGTCCGCCGGGCCACCATCACCCGCCTGGGCCAAGGCGTCGATCGCTCGCGGCGACTCTCGACCGATGCCATCGCCCGCGTCGCGGCCGCCCTCACGAGCTACCGCCACGACCTCGAAGAACACGGCGTCGACCGCGTGCGCATCGTGGCGACGTCGGCCGCCCGTGACGCCGCCAACCGAGACGAGTTCTTCGACGCCGCCGAAGCGGCTCTCGGGCATCGCCCCGAATTGCTGCCCGGGGCCGAGGAGGGGCGTTTGAGTTTTGCCGGCGCCACGTCCGACCTGGATCCGTCGAACGGACCCTTCCTGGTGGTCGACATCGGTGGGGGCTCGACCGAGTTCATCGTGGGATCGAACGAGCCCGTTGGCGTCACGTCGATCGACATGGGCTGCGTCCGCGTGACCGAGCAGTTCCTCCGCGGCGATCCGCCGTCGGCGGGGGAGCTCTCCGACGCGCTGAGCGTGGTGCGCACGCATCTCGACGACGTCGTGCGCGAGGTGCCGGCGACGATGGATGCCGCCCGCTTCGTCGGTCTGGCCGGGAGCGTGACCACCGTGGCCGCGGTCGAGCTCGGCCTGCAGGTCTACGACCCGGCGCGCATCCACCACTTCGCGCTCACGCGCGCCGCCGCCGAGGACGTCTTTCGCACGCTGGCCACCGAGCCCCGGGCGCTCCGTCGTGCCAACCCCGGTCTCGAGGAAGGGCGCGTCGATGTCATCGTCGGAGGGGCGCTCGTCCTCGTGGCCATTTTTCGCTTCTTCGATTTCGACGAGTGTCTTGTGTCGGAGGCCGACATCCTCGACGGCTTGGTGCGATCCCTCGCGTAGCGGACCTCAGCGCTTCATCAGCGTCAGCAGCTCGCGGTAGAGGGCATCGGCGTCGGCCGCCACCCCCTTGGCGGTGAACCACTTGCAGAGGTTGCGCACGTCGCGCTCGAGGAGGCCGAGGCCTTCCGCCTGCAGCATGGGGTCGACCGCCTGGGGCAGGTCGATCACATACAGGCGTTCCTCCCAGACCAACAGGTTGTACGGAGACAGGTCGCCGTGGACGATGCCGATCGACGTCATCAGTCGAAGTGACTCGGTGAGCTGGCGATACAGGTCCTCGCGCTGGGGTCGCTTCGTCCCGGCGATGGCATTGACGAGTCGGGGGGCAGCCTCGTCCTCGTCGCCCAGGTACTCCATCATCACCTCGACGCCCAGTTTCTGGACGGGGTAGGGCACGGCGCAGCCGACGGCCCAGAGCCGGCCGAGGGCGTCGAACTCGGTCTCCATCCACAGCTGGGCGCGGAACGACAGACCTGCCCTCGTGCCTTGGGCCATCGCCAGATCGACGCGGCGGTCGCCGATGCGCTTGCGGTACTTGGCGTCGTTGCGGAAGGCCCGCTCGTCGAGGTCGCGATACCGCTTCGCAGCAAGCAGATTCGTGCGATCGCCGAGCGTGCGCTCGACGAGGTGGACATCGGCCTCCTTGCCGGTCTTGATGACGCCGCGCTCGAATTGGCGAGCGGCGTCGTCGGTGATCACCCAGTCGGGGATGGGTTCCGGGCCCGGGTCGGCGGAGGTGTAGCTCGACTGCTCGGGATCGATGACGTCGTCATCCCACCGGGGACGCGCCGTTCGCGACGTCGGTTGAAAGGCGTCGTGCTTCGGCGAATCCTCGTCATCGCGAGCGCGGGGCAAGCGCCCTTTCTCCCACATCGGCCCTCGGGGAGCAAACGAACTCCCGTAGGATCGGCTTCGTGACCCGCGCCGTCGCCGTGATCGGCGGAGGTCCGGCGGGGCTCATGGCGGCCGAAGTGCTGGCGAGGGACGGCGCTGATGTCGCGGTCACGGTGTTCGACCGCATGCCGTCGGTAGGACGCAAGCTGCAACTCGCCGGGCGGGGTGGCCTCAACCTCACGCACACCGAAACCCTCGACGTGTTCCTGTCCCACTACGGCACGGCCCGGGCCACGCTCGAGCCCGCCGTCCGAGCCTTCGACCCGACGGCCCTTCGAACCTGGAGCGCTTCGCTCGGGCAGCGGGCCGTCG
>JBKJLN010000130.1:0-2599 GCA_046596935.1 Acidimicrobiales bacterium | reverse complement strand
CCTGCCAGAACGGCCAGCTCGATGTCGTCGACCTGCCCGATCCCGAGCCTGGACCCGGGCAGGTACTTCTCGAGGTCACCGGCTGCGGGATCTGCGGCTCCGATCTCCACGCCCGCCACCACGCCGACGCCCAAGCCGACGTGTTGGCTGAGGCCGGCTACGACGGCTTCGGCCGCTCCCACGAGCAGGTCGTCTTCGGCCACGAATTCTGCGGCACCGTCGTCGACTACGGGCCCGGTACGGCCAAGAAGATCAAGACCGGAACTGCGGTGGTGGCGCTGCCACTGATTCGGAAGCACAACGGCATGCACGCCATTGGGCTCTCGGCGTCGGCCCCCGGCGCCTACGCCGAACAGGTGCTGGTCGAAGAAGCGTTCATGATGCCGCTACCCAACGGCCTCGATCCTGGAGTCGGCCTGCTCACCGAGCCACTCGCCATCGGTCACCATGCGGTCAACCGTTCCGAGATCTCCAAGAAGGACGCGGCCGTTGTCATCGGTTGTGGGCCGGTGGGCCTCGCCATCATCTGCATGCTCAAGGCCAAAGGCATCGAACACGTCGTCGCCAGCGACTTCTCGCCGGGTCGGCGCGCCCTCGCCGCCGCCTGCGGAGCCACCGTGGTCGTCGACCCTGGTGAGGGCTCTCCCTACGAGGCCCTCGGCAAACGCGGCTACTCGACCTCGATCGCCGACTCCGCCGCCGGCGGATTGAAGGCCATGAAGGGCCTCCAGAAGCTCCCGATCCCCTGGCACCTGGCGATCCGAGGTCTTTCCATTCTGGGCGTCACGGCACCGAAGCGGCCGATCATCTTCGAGTGCGTCGGGATCCCGGGCGTCATCGACGGCATCATCGGAGCCGCCCCCCTCAACAGCCGAGTCGTGGTGGCCGGGGTCTGCATGGAGCCCGATCAGTTCCGGCCCGTCATGGCCATCAACAAGGAGATCGACCTTCGATTCGTCGTCGGCTACGGACCGCTGGAGTTCCGAGACACCCTCCACATGCTCGCCGACGGCAAGGTGGATGCCGCCCGCCTCCACACCGGCACCGTCGGCCTCGATGGCGTCGCCGAGGCTTTCGACGCCCTCGCCCACCCCGACCAGCACGCGAAGGTCGTCATCGATCCCCGCAGCGCTGCGAGGCTCACCACCCGGTAGAAGAAGACCAGCATCGGTGCGCACACCATGCGCCAGGTGACCGCTGGATCCTCATGAGGCGGCGATGTCCGTGCTGCCGTCGTACCGCTCTCAAGATAGAAATCGGGTGAGTTGCGATTCGGCATCGTCGAGGATGCGCTGAAGGCGGAGGCCTCGATCCACGTCGAGTGGGTGGCCACCTCGACGGCGGACCATGACGGCCAGTTCCTCCGCCATGGTTGCGAAGGCGGCACGACCGACCGCTTGGGCACAATCGACTTCGAGGACGCCGGCGGCACCGTAGAGCTCGACGGCGGCGCGATTGGGCTGCAGGGCCGACGTCGCGCACAGCGCTGCCGATGACGTCACGCCGCTCTCGTGGGTGAGTTGGAGGTCGACCCAGCCGTGCAGATTGCCTGCGGCGTGCGCCGTCGTGACCGGTCCGAGCGCCGCATCGAGTAGGTCGATCACGTGGGGGCCGAGGTCGAGCAGCGGACCCCGTTCGAGACGCCACGGGGTAGCGAACATGCCACCGAGCAGCGCTCCGGACACGAACAGCCCTCGACCGCCGATCGCCTCGAACGAGCTTGCGAGGGTCAGAAACTCACGCACGGCAGCGGTGTACCGCCACGACAGCACGATCATCGAGCCGACGCCTGCTTCCCGTACGGCCTCGGCCAAGCGCTCGGCGCTCGAGAGGTCGAGGGCGATCGGCTTCTCGAGCAGCAGGTGTTTGCCGGCTCTGGCAGCCCGAACGGCAAGATCGGCCTGTACGTCCGGGGGCACGGCGAAGGCCACGACCTCGCAGGCATCGAAGAGCGAGTCGACCGAGTCGAAGGCCGTTGCTTCGTGCTTCACCGCCAGCTCGAGAGCGGCGCTCTTTCGGCGGGCCCAGACCCCTGCGAGACGGGTGTGAGGGCTGCTGGCGAACACCGGGCCGTGGACGAGCGATGCCCAGGGCCCCGCCCCGATGAGTCCGACCCTGACCGGCTCCGTCACCCGATCAGCTTGCCCGACCTCGCGTGAGCCGGCCGGCAGGTCCCCGCTGGTCGCTGGCCTCGCCGGGGATCCTCCAGACCCCGATGGAGGACGTTGCCTCACAGGTCGCGGACGACCGCGACCACTGGGCGTTGCGTGGCTCGGATCGCGCCGACCGCCGCGACCGACACCGCGGCGATGGCGATGCCGCCGACGGTGGCCAGATAGGTCCATGGGACAGCCAACGTGTTCGGCGGCGGATCGAACACGCCGGTCAAGACTTTGACAAGCATGTGCGAGAGCGTCCACCCGCCGACGGCGCCGGCAGCGAGACCGCCAATGGTGACGAACAGCGCTTCGGCCCACACGAATCCGCCGAGTTGACGGGCCTTGGCGCCGAGGGCGCTGGCGATGGCGAAGGTGCGGCGCCGCTCGGCGATACCGAGGGCGAGGACAAGTCCGGTGGACGCGGCGGCGAGGACGAGGGC
>JBKJLN010000060.1:0-6064 GCA_046596935.1 Acidimicrobiales bacterium | reverse complement strand
CCGAGCACGTGCTCACCGATTACGCCCTCGGCGACGACGTCGTTGTGGCTGTGCGCTCCCACGACGTCGTCAGCCGGATCACCGTGCACGATGGCCGTACGGGCGAGGCCTGCAGTGCCATCGAGCTCCCCGGCCTCGGCGAAGCCACCGTCGTCACTCGCCTCGGCGGGGGGACCGACGTGTGGATCGGTTACACCGACAACCTCACGCCACTCAACGTCCTTCTCCATGATCTGACGACGGGGTCCACCCGGACCTGGGCCGACCCGCCGGGCGCCGTCGAAACTGCCGGCATGACGTCACGGCAGGTGTTCGTCGACTCGACCGACGGCGCCCGAGTTCCAGCATTTGTCATGTCCCGCGAAGGTGTCGAGCTCGACGGACGGCGCCCCACGATCCTCTACGGCTACGGCGGATTCAACGTCGCCCTGACGCCGGCCTACAGCGCCTCGGTTGCGGCGTGGGTGGAGGCCGGGGGCGTCTACGTCATCGCCAACCTCCGCGGAGGCAGTGAGTACGGGGAGGAATGGCACCGCGACGGGATGCGGGAGAACAAGCAGCACGTCTTCGACGACTTCATCGCGATGGCGGAATGGCTCATCGCCGAGGGGTACACGTCGCCCGAGCATCTGGGCATCAGCGGTGGCAGCAATGGCGGCCTCCTCGTCGGTGCCGCGTTGACGCAACGGCCGGATCTGTTCCGTGCCGTCGTGTGCAGCGCGCCACTCCTCGACATGATCCGTTACGAGCGCTTCGGGCTCGGTGTGACCTGGAACGACGAGTACGGACGGGCCGATGACGCCACCGCGTTCGAGTGGCTCCGTTCGTATTCGCCCTACCACCGCGTGGTCGACGGAACCCGGTATCCCGCAGTGCTGTTCACGGTGTTCGACGGCGACACGCGGGTCGATCCGCTCCATGCCCGAAAGCTGTGCGCGGCGCTACAACACGCGACGAGTGCGTCGCTCGAGAATCGTCCCATCGTCATCCGGCGGGAGAAGGACGTGGGCCATGGGGCTCGCGCCGTCAGCCGCACCATCGATCTTCAGGTCGACTCGATGACGTTCCTGGCGTCCGAGCTCGGGCTCGACCTCGAGGCCTAGCTGAGCCCGCTCACGCCGACCAGTCGAGGACGACCGTCGGTGGTGGGCCACCGTCGGCCGACATGTCGACGCCCGTGACGTCGAGGATCGTCGCTCGCATCCATGTGTAGAACTCGCTGTCGGATGCGCCCAACTCGGCGAACGCCTTCTCGATGTCGCCTTCGAACCAGACGAGCATGAACGTGCCCATCGGCGTTTCCTGCATCGTCCACGTTTCGCGCGTGGTGCCGCTGTCAGCCTGGCTCTTCTCGAAGTCGGCCTTCCGCCCCCCCAGGATCTCGGTGGCGAATGCCCGTGCGGCGTCCTCCTTGCCGGCAGTGATCGGAAAAGCTCCGTTGAAGACACCCATCGCTGTTACCTCCTGCGCCCAGCCGATGATCGGCGGTGCGCCACAGCAGGGTACGGCGAAGGGAGAACTCGCGCTCGTGTGGTCGGCGTTCGACCGCGCGGCTCAGCGGCGTCGGCCCATCGACATGAAGTTGCCGTCGGCGCGAGGCGGTGGGGGAGCGGTGCCGTCGAGGATGGCGTCGAAGCGCGCTCGCACGGTTTCCTTGATCGGCTCGGGATGAGTGAGGACGTAGAAGCGATCGGTGGTGATGCCGTCGAACACCATCTCTGCGACTTCGTCCGGCGGCATGCCTTCGTTGGCGAAGAGCTGCTGGACCATCTCCATCCGCTGTTGCATCTCTTCGTCGACGGGGGCGACGTCGTTCTGCAGCTCACCCGGCCGGTTTCGGTGCGACGAGATGATCTGGGTGGCGATCATGCCGGGACACAGCGCGCTGACACCGATCGGTGCGCCGGCCGCCTGGAGGTCGTACCAGAGGCCTTCGCTGAGACGGGTCACCGCATGCTTCGTGACGCCGTAGATCGAGCCGCCGCCGGTTGCCAATCCGAGCACCGACGACGTGTTGACGATGTGACCGGGTTGCCCACTGGCGACCATGGCAGGCACGAACGCCTGGATGCCGTGGACGACCCCCATCAGGTTCACGCCCAGTACCCATGACCAATCGTGTGCGGTCGTCTCCCAGATCGCTCCGCCCCCGCCGGACACGCCGGCGTTGTTGCACAAGACGTTGGTGCCGCCGAAGCGTTCGGTGACGGCCGCGGCCAGGTCGTCGACGGAGGCTCGATGTGACACGTCGGTCACCACCGCCAGGGTCTCGGCCCCGGTCGACGCCACCTCGGCCTCAGCCTTGGCCAGCGCTTCGGCCTCGACGTCGGCGAGCACGACCCGCATCCCGGCGGCGGCGAAGCGATCGATCATCGCTCGGCCGATTCCGCTGGCTGCTCCCGTGACGACCGCCACCTTGCCTTCGACGTCGCGCATCTATCCCCCACATGGTTGTTCGAGTCTCGAACAACCTAATCATCCGGGCGCTGGGCGGGCGAAGGACCAACGGTAGGATCGCCAGTCGTGCCGCTCTCGGGGGACGGGTTCGTGACGTTGGCTGACGGCAGCCACCGCTGGGGAAAGTTCGGCGCCGCCGGCGTGCTGGTGCGCCATACCCCGGCCACCGGCGAGCACGCCGGCACACCGCAGTACTTCCTCGCCCGGCGCTCCATGCACACCCATCTCGGCGGGACGTGGGCCATTCCCGGCGGCGCCCTCGATCAGCACGAGACGCCTCTCGAGGGAGCAATGCGCGAGTTCGTCGAGGAGATCGGCGTCGCTCTCCATGACCATGGGTTCGAGGTGGCCGAGGTCCACGAAGACGATCACGGCGGCTGGTCGTACTGGACCCTCATCGTCGACGTCGCCGAGCCGTTCACCCCGCCAGACGAGCTCACGTGGGAAACCTCGGAGGTGCGCTGGGTTCGGGCTGCCGATCTCGAGAGCCTCGAACTCTTCGGTGCTTTTCGAGCCACACTCGAACGGCTCGGCCTGTTGGCCTGAGCCCGACCGCCTCGGATGTGGTTCAGGCGTCGGCGAGCGCCGGCTCGTCCTGCGGCGGCTCGAAGAGGCCTGTGGCATCGGCCATGGTGTTGATGTTCCGACAGGACCCGGCAGCCACGTCGATGGCTGTTGCGCCGACGAGATCCACCAGTCGGCGAGCGCGCAGGTCGCCGTCGTCGACGAGTCGCTCGCAGGCGGAAAGGGCGAGCAGGCGGGGATAGCGGGCGCACAGCGGTTGCACCCCGTGGTCGTCGCGCACGGCTGCAGCGGTACCCGGGCCGAGGGCTGCGAGCCCCGCGAGGACGTCAGGGTCGACGACGAGGTCGCAGGCGAGCACGAGGGTGTCGGTCGTGGGCAGCCACGCCATGCCGGTGGCGATGGCGCCGATGGCTGCTGCCGGGCCCGGACGATCGAAGATGACCCGGCCCGAGAAGTCAGAGGGCAGTGGCGTCTCGGGTCGGGCGACGACCACGAGGGTTGCACAGTGGGGGGCCAGTGCGTCCAGGGCCCGGGCCACGAGTGAGCGACCGCCGAGAACGACGTCGGCCTTGGGGCGTCCGAAGCGCGACCCGCGCCCTCCTGCGAGCACGATGCCGCCGAGGTCGCTCTTCACGGAACCCCCGAGGCGCACACCAGGCGATAGCCCCGACGGGGCACGGCCTCGACACCAATGCCGGTTGGTGCCAAGCGCCGCCGGAGGCGTCCGACGGTCGCTTCGAGCGCGCGCTCGTCCGCGCCGCCCGACGTCTTGGCTCCGACCGAAGAAGACTCCGGGTGGCTCGCAGAAAGAACGGCGCGGCTGACGACCGCCCCCGGACGTCGCAAGAGCGCGGCGAAGACGCTGCGCTCGCCGGCCGTGAGCGTGACGTCGACACCGCCGGCGGAGACCAATGCACCCTGAATCGAGGTCTCCATTCCGTCGATGACGACGACCTTGCGGCGCGCGACGAACGCGTCGGCCAAGGCCTTGACCATGCCGCCCAAACGAGCGGTCGCCGGTTCGAGGGCGGACGAGACGCCCTGGGCTACCGCCGCATCGCGACACACCGGACCGATGCACATGGCCAACGTCGGATCTTGAAGGGCCTGGCGCAACTCCTCGACCCGGGAGTCGTCCGTGGCGATGGCGAACAGGTTGTCGACCGCAGGAGCAGCGGTGAAGGTGACGGCGTCGACCCGTCCGTCGCAGATCGCACCAACGAGACGGCGGGCGGGATCGCGATCCTCCGGAAGGTCCCAGCGATAGGTCTTGATCTCGAACACCTCCGCACCTGCGGTGCGCAGCACCGTTGCCGATCCGCCGGGCCCGCCTCCATCGCACAGCAACGCAACGCGTCGGTTGGCGACTCCCCGGTCGACGACGTGGCCGACGACCTCGGCCAGCGTCGCCGTCGGAGCCCGCCAGGCAGCCTCGAGACCGACCGCCGCGAGCGCTCCTGCAGCCTTCGGCCCCCGCGCCGCGACATACGACCTTCCGATTACCCGGGTCAGTCCCTCGGTCAACCCCCAGGCGTCTGCCAGTGCCCACCAGGTTCTGACGCCGAGCGCCGTACTGGCGATGACCACGTCCGGAGGTGTGGCCACCAGGTTGAGGGTTGCCGCCAGAGCCTGGGTGTCGTCGTCGATCGGAGCCGTGCGCAGGACAGGGGCACACACCACTCGGGCGCCACGTTGCGCCAGCATCTGCGCCTGTTCACCCGATCGCCGGTCGGCGGTGACACCGACGGTGAGACCCGCGAGGGCAAGTGCGGGCACGGTCGGACGGTACGAGCACCCGGTGTCGACGATGTTCGGAGTTGCCCACGGATTGGTGAACAGACCCTGAAGCACATCTGACGACAGATCGAACGGCGTGTTTCGGGCGGCACACATCGGTCATCGATCCGAAGAGGCAACTCGTCGACCGACGTTGACGAACGGGAAACCGACACCGCACATGGGCCTGGTTGGGTAGCGGCCATGACCACCAAAGGCTTCCGGCGCAGCGGGCATTTCCCCAGCCTCGTTGCGGCACTCGTGCATTTCGACGTCTCGTTCATGGTGTGGGTGTTGCTCGGTGCCGTCGGCGCGTACATCGCCGCCGACCTCGGTCTGACCCCGGCGCAGAAGGGGCTGATGGTGGCCGTGCCCCCGCTCGGTGGGGCCGTGTTCGGACTGATCCTGGGTTCGCTCGCCGATCGCGTCGGCATGAAGAAGACCGGTCTGGTGTCGATGGCGCTGGCGCTCGTGCCGCTGGGTTGGGGCGCACTCGCCGCCGGCACCTACATCCAGATCCTCGGCATCGGCGTTCTCCTCGGAATCGCCGGGGCCAGTTTCGCTGTCGCCTTGCCACTGGTGAGCCGGTGGTACCCACCCGAGCATCAGGGCCTGGCCCTCGGCGTCGCCGGAGCCGGGAACTCGGGCACGATCATTGCTGCTCTCGCCGCCCCCCGTCTGGCTGAGCACGTCGGCTGGCACGGCGTGTTCGCCCTTGCCGCCATCCCGGTCTCACTCGCCTGGCTGGTGTTCGCACTGCTGGCCAAGGAGCCACCGCGCCCCGCCGGCCGACCGACTCGTGGCCTCTTCTCCTTGCTCGAGGAAGCTGACGCCCGTTGGCTCTGCATCTTCTACATGACGACGTTCGGCGGGTTCGTCGGCCTCGCAAGCTACCTGCCCATCTACTTCACCGACCGCTTCGACATGACCAAGGTGGCCGCCGGGGGATACGCCGCGCTCTGCGCCGTCGCCGGTTCATTGCTTCGCCCCGTGGGGGGTGCGGTTGCCGACCGCATCGGTGGAACGAAGGTCTTGATCTCCGTTCTCGGCCTCGTCGCCGGGGCGGCGATGTTGCTGTCGACGCTTCCCGGCCTGGCCGTCACCGTTGTCCTGTTGTTCGCCACCCTCGGGGCGCTCGGCGTCGGCAACGGCGCCGTCTTCCAGATCGTCCCCCAGCGCTTCCCGGAAAGGGTGGGTCAGATGACCGGTCTCGTCGGGGCGGCCGGCGGTATCGGAGGCTTCCTGCTCCCGTTCGGCCTCGGAGCAATGACGCAGATCACCGGCGGTTTCGGGCTGGGCTTCGGCG
>JBKJLN010000495.1:0-19010 GCA_046596935.1 Acidimicrobiales bacterium | reverse complement strand
GATGGGCTACATCGTCTTCACGGCCAGACATCACGACGGCTTCTCCATGTTCGATTCGAAGCATTCGGACTTCACCGTGGCCCGAGGTCCGTACGGTGGGGACATCGTCGCCGAGGTCGTCGAGGCGGCGCGCGCCGAAGGCCTGCGGGTCGGTCTCTATTACTCGCTGTCCGACTGGAATCACCCCGACTACCCCGCGTTCACCGACGCCGACCGTCCGTATCAATTGATTGCGTATCCCCGGTCAGAGCCGGAGGTCTGGGCGCGGTATCTCCAGTACCTGTTCGGACAGATCACCGAGCTGCTCACCGGGTACGGTCCGATCGACCTGCTGTGGTTCGACGGCGGCTGGGAACGGTCGGCGGCCGAATGGCAAGCGGCGGAGCTTCACGATCTGATTCGGTCGCTGCAGCCTGACATCCTCATCAACGACCGCCTGCCCGGGTTCGGCGACTTCGACACGCCCGAGCAGATGGTGCCTGCCCAGCCGCCGGCGCGAGCATGGGAGACCTGCATGACGATGAACTCGACGTGGGGACACTGCCCCAGCGACACCGACTACAAGTCCTCCGTCGAGCTCGTGCAACGCCTGTGTGAGGTGCGGGCCGGCGGCGGGAACCTGCTGCTCAATGTCAGCCCCTCGGGCGACGGATCGCTTCCGCGCGAACAGGTCGACCGGCTCGACGCGCTGGCTGCGTGGATGCAGGTGAACCGGACGGCCGTGGTCGGTGCCGAGCCCGGGCTTCAGCCATGGCAGTTCGCCGGTCCTTCGACCCGCTCCGGGAACAAGGTGCTCCTCCACCTCCTTGGCCGGCCCTTCGGCGCCGTGAGGGTACGCGGCGTTCCCATCCGTCGCGTGCGGGCGGTGCGTCACCTCGGATCTGGCGACGACCTGACGTTCACGACGACGTGCTCGGTGGCCGACCAGATGTTCAACAGCAACCCGATGGGTGAGGTCGCCATCGATGTGCCCGCCGAACTGATCGCTGCGCCCGCAACGGTGATCGAACTCGAAATGGAGGAGAGCCAGTGACGGAACACGATCTCGTGGTGCGGGGGGCCCTGGTGGTCGACGGCACCGGCGCCCCCGGGTTCACCGCCGACGTCGCTGTCGACGGTGACCGCATCACCTCCGTCGGACCATCGGCCGGCAAAGGTCGTCGCGAGCTCGACGGCGACGGCCTGGTCTGCACACCGGGGTTCGTCGACGTGCACACCCACTACGACGGCCAAGCCATGTGGGACCCCGACCTCACGCCTTCGAGTTGGCACGGTGTCACCACCGTCGTCACCGGCAACTGCGGCGTCGGGTTCGCCCCCGTGCGGCCCGGCGGCGAACAGTTCCTCATCGAGTTGATGGAGGGCGTCGAGGACATCCCCGGCACCGCGCTGCACGAGGGCCTCGACTGGTCGTGGGAATCGTTTCCCGAGTTCCTCGATGCCCTCGACCGCCAGGCCCGGACCGTCGACCTTGCGGCGTTGGTCCCCCATGCCGCCCTTCGGGCCTATGTCCTGGGCGAACGCGCCCACGAGGATGCGACGCTGGAGGAAGCTGCAGAAATGGCCCGCCTCACCGGCGAGGCGTTGGCTGCAGGCGCCGTCGGCTTCAGTACGTCGCGCACGATGGTGCACCGGTCGAAGCACGGTCCGGTACCCGGCACGAAGGCCCCGGCCGAAGAGCTGTTGGTCATCGCCGAGGCGATGGTGGCCGCCGGCCATGGCGTCTTCCAGCTGATCTCGGACGGTATCGGGCTGCCGGACGAGCGGGAGTGGGTCGTGAAGGTCGCCCGCATGACCGGCGGGACGGTCACCTATTCGATGGCCCAGACCCCGAACGACCGCGACGGGTTCCGCGAGCTGTTGGCTGACGCAGAGGCTCTTGCCGCCGAGGGCCTGCACCTCGTGCCGCAGGTCCCGACCCGACCCACGGGCATGTTGTTCGGCCTCGAGTCATCGCTGCACCCTTTCATCACCCACCCCACCTACCGCTCGCTTGCTTCCCTCCCGTTGCACGAGCGCGTCCGCCGACTGCGCGACCCCGAGGTGCGTACCGCACTGCTCGCCGAACAGCCTTCGACCGGCAACCCCTTGGCCAAGTTCCTCATGTCTCGATACGAACAGATCTTCCCGCTGGGCGATCCTCCCGACTACGAACCGCCGCCCGAGGCGAGCGTCGCCGCTCAAGCCGAGCGGTCAGGACGGACCTGCGACGAGATCGCGCTCGACTGGTTGTTGGAAAGCGATGGACGAGCGCTGCTCTTCGCGCCCTTGTCGAGCTATGTCGACGGCGATCACGAGGCCATTCGGGAGATGATGGTGCACTCCAGTTCGATCCTCGGACTGGGCGACGGCGGCGCCCACTGCGGCCTCATCTGCGACGCCAGTATGACCACCACGGTGCTCACCCATTGGGTGCGCGATCGCACGCGCGGCGAACGTCTCCCGCTCGAACAGGCCATCGAACTCCTCGCCCGGCCGGCCGCGGCCTACGGCTTCACCGATCGCGGCACCATCGCTTCGGGCAAACGGGCCGACCTCAACTTGATCGACATGGATGGGCTCCGGCTCCATCCACCGACGATGGCCTACGACCTCCCGGCCGGAGGACGTCGTCTCGTCCAACGCGCCGACGGGTACGTGGCCACCATCGCCGGCGGCCAGGTGACCTTCGAACAAGGCGTGCCGACCGGAGCCCGCCCGGGGCGCCTCGTTCGCTTCTGAATCAGTCGAAGAATTGGTCGTCGCCGCGCTGGTCCCAGAAAGCGGCCAGGTAGGCGGCGGCGGCGAGATAGAGGTGCTTGTACGTCGGATCGGCGTCGGCGGCGTCGAAGCAGGCGAGGGTGTACTTGGCGAAATGGGCGTCGTGGTGTCGCGCCGCGCGGGTGGCGAGCTCGGCTTCGAGCGCCGACCGATTCTCGGCGGGAGCGTGCCAGGCGTACGACGCGGCGGCGTCGGGTGAGGAGGCCAGGGCTTCGGCGAAGGACTGGTCGGTAGACGGCGCTGGGGCAACGAACTGGGGATCGAGCGTGTGCTTGCCGATCGCCGCGCGGAAACCAACCACGTAGGTGGAAGCGACCGCGACTGCGATGCGGGCGTCGCGCACGTGGGCGGCGACCCCCATCACCGCTTGAGGCATGGTGAGGCAGTGGCTCCACCCGTACGCGGAGCTGGCGGGCCCCTCCTGCACCATCGACCACGCAGCAACACGGCTGAGTTGGCGGGTCACCTGGGCCAGGTCGGTGGCGGCGGCGTCGATGATGCCGCTGAGGAGCTTGGGAGCGATGCCCGATGCCTCGGCCTGGTTCATCATCGGATGGATGAAGTTGTTTCCTGCCGGCCCGAGCATCGGCACCTCGAGAAGGGCATGGGCCAGCGAGCCGCCGGCGGTGGCGTCGTCAGGATCATCGAACCAGTGCAACCTCCATGTCGGGTTTCGGGCGAGGTCGCGCACCGGCCCGCGCAGGAGCGTGCCCGTCACCGATGCCGCGCTGACCCGGGGCAAGAGATTGAAGAAGATGCTGGCGTGGCCCGCAGCGGCCAGCGAGGTGATGACGTCGGAGGCCAGCAGGTCGCGCAATTCTGTGGCGCTGGCCATCGTCCCCAACGCCACGGCGGCATCGTCGACATCGTCGAGTTCACCCGCCGCAAGAGCTGCGACCAGACGCTCGGCCGCTGCGAGGGCACAGTCGAAGGCGACCGCCGGACGCGCGGCCACTGGCTCGCCTGCGGCCTCGTATCTTTCGCCCAGCCAGGACAGTCGCAGATGAGCGTCGGCTCTGGCCTCGTGGCGTACGCGGGGGAGGAGGGTGATGCGGGCGAGAAGTTCGAGCGGCGCGTGGAGGATGAAGGAATCGGCGGGCGCGTGCTTGGGCGTGGCCATGGATTCGGTGAGCGTTCGGAGGTCCATGCTTGGAACCGTAAGACTTCAAGTGCACTTGAAGTCAAGGAGTGATGGTGGGTCCTGGCCGGTCAGGCGTCCGCCGATCGCCGCAACAGAAGCGTTCCGACCGGGTGGGTCTCGTACATGCGCACCGCCACGATCAGCCCCGACAGGCCGGTGAGTGCAGCAACCGTCCAGATGGCGGCACGGAGGCCGAAGGTGTCGGCGATCACGCCGGCGACAAGGGCGCCGACGGCGAAGCCGCTGTCGCGCCAAAGGCGGTAGACGCCGACGGCGGAAGCCCGCCAGGCGGGGTGGGCGACGTCGCCGACCGCTGCGAGCAGGGTGGGATACACCATGGCGGTGCCGGCGCCGAGCAGCACCGCGCTGAGAGCCCACGCGGTGAAGGTCGTGACCGTGGCGATGCTGCCGATGGCCGCAGCCTGGAGGAGCATGCCGCCGACGATCAGGCGCTTCCGGCCCCACCGGTCGGAGAGCGCGCCGGTCGCGAGCTGTCCGAGGCCCCAGATCGCTGGATAGAGGGCGGCGAGCACCCCGATCCGGCCGACGCTCAATCCGTGGCCGGCGTAGAGGATGGGGAACAGACCCCAGGCGAGACCGTCGTTGAGGTTGTTCACCAATCCCGCCTGGCTGACCGCCGACAGCGCAGGGTCGGAGTACGTCGTTCGTTTGAAAACCTCTCTGGTCGACATCCTTTCGGCCGAGACCGAGGTCGTGGTGGCGGATTCGAGGTCGGCGTGACCGCGGGTTTCGCGAACGAACAGAGCGGACAGACCCAGGCCGAGCCCGCAGTAGGCGACGCCGAGGTAGAACGGCTCGGGCCGCAGACCGTAGTGGGCGGCGATCCATCCAGTGGCAAGCGCGGTGACGGCGACGGCGCCGTAACCGGCGGCCTCATTGAGCCCCATGGCCAGGCCCCGCCGTTCAGGGCCGGCAAGGTCGATCTTCATGATGACGGTGGTGGACCAGGTGAGACCCTGGTTGACGCCGAGCAGCACATTGGCGGCGATGATCCATCCCCACGACGGCGCCCACATGATCAACAGCGGCACCGGGATGCCGATGACCCAGCCGGCGACGAGCACAGGTTTGCGCCCGACTCGGTCCGAGAGCGTGCCGGCGACGAAGTTGGTGGCCGCTTTGACCGCCCCGAACGCCAGGATGAAGGTGAGCGCGGCGGTGTAGGCGGTGAGGTGGAATTCGCGCTCGGCCAGCAGGGGCAGGACGGTTCGTTCCTGGCCGATCATGCCGCCGACCAGTGCGTTGACGCCGACGAGAAGGCTGAACTGGGACAGGTTCGCCCGCAATCCGAGACGGAGGGCGGGTGCGGGACCGTCCATCAGTCGGTGGCCAACCGCCGGTCGCCCGTGGCCCAGTCGTGGGGCCCGCCGATCACGACGGCAAAGTCGGTGCGCCCGGTCCGCTCGATGAGACTCGCGGCGGTGGCGGCCCGTTCGCCATGACCGCACATCAAGGCGATCTCGCCGGTGGGAAGCTCGGCGGCGTGGTCGGCGATGTCGCCGAGCTCGAGGTGCAAGGCGCCGGGGATGTGACCGGCGTCGTGTTCGTTCCTCTGGCGAACGTCGACAACCGATCGATCCAACTGCGACGCAACAACGAGTTGCGTCGACGCGAGTGCGAAGCCTGCAGCGCGCCAAGCGTCGATGCCACCGGCGATTGCCCCGACGAGGCGTTCGTAGCCGATCGTGAGCGACTGACGCACCACCTCGGTGGCGTCCTGCCCGGGCTCGAGCAGAAAGATCAGCGGCCGGTCATCAGGAACGAGCCAGCCGAGCCAGGCGCCGAACTGCGGTCGGAGAGGGATCGAGATCGCGCCCGGCACGTGGGCTTCGGCCCACGAGTAGACCGGGCGGACGTCGACGAGGACGGCGCCATTGTCCAGTTGGCGACTGACCTCATCGATGGGGATGTCCGGCAGCAGAGGGAAGGGCGAACCGAGGACGTCGGGGCCGCGACGATTCCGGTCCCTCATTCGCCGGAAGTAGGACGGATAACTGCCATAGCCGGCGAGCAGCTTGGCAACGAAGGCGTCCTCGTCGACCGCGCCGAGCAGGGGATTGGCGGCTCGCTCCCGCCCGATGGTGGTCGTGCGGTCGCCGCCGCTCGGCGCCGAGCAGAATGAGCCGGCGCCGTGAGTGGGGTAGACGGGAAGGTGGTCGGGCAGCGTCAAGATCCGTTCCTGCAGTGACCGCCACAAGCTCCGGGCGAGTGGTTCGGTCTGCTCAGGAGCGATGAGATCGGTGCGCGCAACCGAGTCGACGAGCAACGCGCCACCGGAGAAGAGTGCGACAGGTGCGGAGCCGTCGCGTACCACCCAGCTCAGGTGCTCGGGCGTGTGTCCCGGGGTTCCGACCGCCTGCAGGCAGAGCCCACCGACGTCGATCTCGTCGCCATGGTCGAAGCCGCGATGCGGCCACTCGAGGCCGCCGGCGCGAGGGGCGAGCACGGTCGCGCCGCGGGCGGCGAGCTCGCGGCTGCCGGTGAGAAAATCCGCATGCAGGTGGGTCTCGACGGTGAACGCGATCGACAACCCCACGGCTTCGGCGGCGGCCAGGTAGGGAGCGGCGTCGCGGGCCGGGTCGACGACCAGGGCGCGACCGTCGCCCAGGTCCACCAGGTAGGACGAGTTCCCCAAACCCTCATCGACGAAGGCGATCGGTCGCACCATGCGTCCTCCTCGTTCTTGCTCGCGTCAACGGTGAACCTTCCGCCGGATCCACTCTATTGTCAAGTAATCATTTGAATACTTGACATCTCGAGGCTTTGGGTAGACGATCTCTCCGTGGGTGAACGAGTAGCCAAGAACGCACTCTTCGATGGCTTCGCCGAGGTGGCCAAAGCGTTGTCCAGCGGACGCCGGGCTGAGATTGCCGACGTGCTCGCCCAGGGCGAGCGGTCAGTCGAGGAACTGTCGGGGGAGATCGGTCAGAGCGTGGCCAATACCTCGCATCACCTGCGGGCTATGTCGCGCGCCGGGCTACTCACAACCCGACGCGACGGAACCCGCATCTTCTATTCCCTGGCGAGTGAGCGGGTTGCCGAACTGTGGTCAGCCCTACGAGACGTGGCCTCCGATCATGTCGCTGGCCTGGAACGGCTCGCCGATGCCTATCTCGGGGAGCGCGACGGCGTAGACCTCGTCGACAGCAGGGAGCTTGCGGCTCGGCTCGAGCGCGGCGAGGTGCTGATTCTCGATGTGCGACCGTCGAGTGAGTACGCCGCAGGCCACATCGCCGGGGCCCGGTCCGTGCCGATCACCGAGCTGCGTCGCCATCTGCGCGCATTGCCAAAGGGCGGAGAGGTCGTGGCGTACTGCCGTGGCCCCTATTGCGTCTACGCAGACGATGCCGTACGTGAGCTCACCCGCAAGGGGTTTCGGGCACGGCGACTGATTGATGGGTTCCCCGAATGGAAGCGAGCCGGCCTGCCAGTGGCGGTCGGGAACGGAGTGAATACCGATGCCTGAAGACCTGGCCGTCGATGTCAACACCCTGCGGGAGCAGGTCCGCGACAAGTACCGCGAAGTTGCGGTCGACCCGCACCGCACCTTCCACTTCCACACCGGCCGCCCCCTCGCCGCCCGTCTCGGCTACGAGCAGGCGGCGGTCGACGCCCTGCCCGACCGCGCCGTCGAGTCTTTCGCTGGCGTCGGCAACCCGTTCTCACTCCGCCGGCTCCAACCGGCTGAGCAGGTCGTCGACGTCGGCTCGGGCGCCGGATTCGATACGTTCATCGCCGCCGGACAGGTCGGAGCCGGGGGGCGCGTGATCGGTGTCGACATGACGCCGGAGATGTTGCAGAAGTCTCGCGACACCGCCGATGCGCTCGGCTTGGCTCATGTCGATTTCCGCGAGGGCTTCGCCGAGCAACTGCCGGTCGACGACGGGAGCGCCGATGCCGTGATCTCCAACGGCGTGTTCAACCTCTGTGCCGACAAGAAGGCGGTGTTCGCGGAGGTCTACCGGGCGCTCAAGCCCGGCGGATGGCTGCAGTTCGCCGACATTGCCAATGGCCGACCGGTGCCGCCCGAGGCGCTTCGCGACATCGACTTGTGGACTGGCTGAATCGCCGGCGGGCTGCCCCGTGAGGGCTGGCAAAAGATGCTGCAAGACATCGGGTTCGTGGATGTCCGAGTCGGCCCCGCCGCCGACACGTTCGGCGGCGCCGTCGGAGAAGAAAAGGCTCGAGCTTTCGACGTCTACGGCTACGCGTTCCTGGCCCGCAAGCCGATCTGACCGACCCAATGAACGTGGTGCGCTGCACCTCGACTGACAAAGGAGAACACGATGGCTGCTGACGACAAGGTGGTCCTGGGACTCACCCATGCCGAAGACGACCCGGAGAGCGTTCTGATCTGCTACTTGCTCGGCGTCGAGGCTCTACGAGCGGGCAAGCAGGCGCTCATGTGGCTGACCAAGGACGGCATCAACGTTGCCACTGACGGCTTCGCGGCCAAGGTCGACGTTCCGAACGCGCCCTCGATCGCCGACCTACACGCCGAGTACGTCGAAAAAGGTGGACGGTTCTACGCCTGCCCCGTCTGCGTGAAGACCCGGGGGATGGAAGACGCGTCGTGGACCAATGGTGCCGAGGTCAAGGGCGCGCCTGCCTTGTATGAGTTCACCCAAGGCGGGGCGCTCGTCTTCAACTACTGATTCGCCAGATCGTCAGGCGGCCTGGGGCGCCCGGTCCCAGATGTTGGCGCAGTCCAAGCAGACTTGGTCGCTGATGAGGCCTGCCCGCATGAGCAGGGCGAACATCTTGCAACCCAGGCACAGTCCAACAAACGCCTCGAGCCCGGCGGCGACCACGAGCACGCCCAGGAGGCCGTAGGTGGCGCCGTCCCACCCGAAGCCGAAGTAGGCCACGCTGGCCAAGCTGGTGGTGACCAAGCCCACGCCCTGGGCGAAGCGCTTCGGCGGCCCGGCCACGAAGCGAGCCTCGAAGGGGAGGCGCGGCGTGACGACGCGGGTGGCCAGCTGGCCGAGGGGGCTGAGGGTGGGGCCGGTGAGAACCCGGGCCAGGAAGCCGTAGGTCAGGGGGACGAGCAGCAGTGGAGCCCGAAAGATGATGGCCGAGCCGGCCATGAGCACCACGCCAGAAGCGACGACGCGGGCGGACACCTCGTTGACAGGGTTCGGGAAGCCGAAGGGCCACCCTTGCTTCCTTTTGAATCCTGACCTCATAGGTCAACTATAGAGCCGACCCCCGCCTAGTACAACCGGCAGCCCGGGATAGGTGGGCTCACTCGGCGATGACGATGCGGTAGCCGGCGTCGAACGCGTCCTGGTCTCGGAGGTGGCCGTGGCGTCGGTCCCATTGACCCGAGAGAAGGTCGGTCTCGAGGTGGCGCGTCCCCCGCTGGCGAACATCCTCGGGGAGGAGCGCCAGCCACGACATCCCGTCCTGGACATCAGGGTCGAGGTAGGCCTCGGGCCGGGCCCAGAAGGCCGCTCCGAATCCGTCGACGCAATCGTGGGGGACGAGCACCTCGCGGACCTCTCGCACGTCGAGATGTTCTCGCAGCAGGCGTTCATCGGGTGGGTTGGTCTCGGAGGGGAGCGCGAGCGCCTCGGGGAAGTACTCGAGGGCCCAGAAGTCGTGGGTGTGGAGGGGTTCGAAGAAGAACACGACCTGGCGTCTCGACACGCGGCGCATCTCCCGCAGGCCCGCCTGCGGGTCTGTCCAGTGGTGCACGGTGAGCACGGCCATGGCGGCATCGAAGGCGCGGTCAGGGAATGGCAGCGCCTCGGCAATCCCGCGAACGACGTTGCTTGTTCGGGACTGACGTTGTCGCAACATTTCGGCCGACGGGTCGACAGCCACGACGGCGCAGTCGGCGGGCTCGTAATTTCCCGTTCCTGCGCCGATGTTCACGATCGTCGACGCCGTTCCGAGGCAGGAGTGGATGACTGCCGCGACTCTCGGGTCTTCGCGTCGCGTCTTGGTGTACGAGCGGCCGATCTCGTCATAGCGATGACGGCCGTCGCCCATGACGGAAGTGTCGCACCAGGCAACTCGGGTGGGTTAGCTGAGGACGAAGCCCCGGTAGCCGTCCGCGGCGATCTCGTCACAGATCTCCCGATACCTCCCGACTCCCCCGGTGTACGGGAGGATCACCCGCTTCTTGCCGTCGATGTTGGCGCCGACGTACCAGGAGCTGCAGCTCGGCGCCGTGTACGGCGTGCCCACCGAGACCTCGTCGACGTGCTCGAGCCATTCGTCTTCGGCGTGGGGAACGGGCTCCATCGTCGTCACGCCGGCGGCCCGGTGGCTGGCGATGGCGTCGGTAATCCAGTCCACGTGCTGCTCGATCGACACGACCATGTTGGAGAGCACGCTCGGGCTGCCAGGGCCCGTGATCATGAAGAGGTTGGGGAACCCTGCGGCCATGAGTCCCAGGTACGCGCGAGGTCCGTCGCTCCACTCGTCGGCGAGGAGTCGTCCCTCCCGGCCGCGGATGTCGATGCGGGTCAGTGGACCGGTGAGGGCGTCGAAGCCGGTCGCGAGCACGAGCACGTCGAGTTCGACATCGCCCTGCTCGGTGCGCACTGACGTGGGAGTGATCTCGGTGATGCCTCCATTTCGGAGGTCGACGAGGGTCACGTTCGCACGGTTGTACGTCTCGAAGTAGTCGATCTCGACCACGAGGCGCTTGCACCCCATCCGGTAGTCCTTGGGGATCAGGGACTCGGCCGTTCCGGGATCCTGCACTCGCTTGCGCACCATGCTGGCAAAGCCCTCTTCCATGGCCGCCATGACCGCGGCCATGGCTGCCCGGTCGGGCGTGCCGGTGCTGTCGCCGCTCGCAGGGGCGGCGCCGGCAAGACCGAACGCCCCGGCGCCGATCGTCTTGCCCGTGCCGTCAGCGGCCCGCATGCCCATCCCCGAGATGCCGGCCGCCGATTCCCTCTGCAGCCGCCGCAAATCGCGATAGTTCTCCTTCACATACGCCTGCAACTCGGGATCGATCGGTGCGATCTGCCCGGGGAACGAGTAATTGGGCGTGCGCTGGAAGACCGCGAGGTGGGCCGCTTCTCGCGCGAGATGAGGGATCGACTGCATGCCCGACGACCCGGTTCCGATGATGCCGACGCGCTTGTCGGCAACGTCGAGGCCGTCACGGGGCCAGAGGCCCGTGTGGGCCGTCGTGCCGGCGAAGCTTTCGATACCGGGAATGGAGGGAAGGTTGGGGGCCGAGAGTGAGCCGGTGGCCATGACGCACCACTGGGCGACCAGGCGATCGCCGGTATCGGTGTCGATCGTCCAGCGTTCGTCGGTCTCGTCGAACGTGGCGCCGGTGACGCGAGTCGAAAACCGGAACGAGCGACGGAGGTCGAACCGGTCGGCCACGTGGTTCAGGTAGTCCTCGATCTCGGGCTGGGCGGACATCACCTCGCTGAACACCCACTCCTGCTCGAGGTGTTCGTCGAAGCTGTAGGAGTACTCGATGGTCGGAACGTCGCACCGGCAGCCGGGATACCGGTTCCAGAACCACGTTCCCCCGACGCCAGCGCCGGCCTCGATGCCGATGACCCGAAGGCCCATACCCCGCAAGCGATGCATGGCATAGAGCCCGGCCACGCCCGCGCCACGACCACGGCGTCGACTTCTTCGGTTCCGGTCACCATTCCCCCTCGTCGGATCGCACGGCACGGGGATTGTCGCGCTCCCTCGGCCAAGCTGGCACCGATGGACCACGACCAGCGACTCACGATGCCGATCGTCGTGCGGATCGAGCGGGCATCGCCGCCGGCGCACACCGACGTGCTCGAGGCCGTCGCCAAGGCGTGTCTGGCCGTGTGGCTCGACGACCGCGCAACGGGGGAGTGGCAGGCGGCGTTCGACGCCTGGATCGACGGCCGGTTCCGCAAGGTGGTGCGACGAGCACGCGGCGCCCACTGGGAGGCAGCCTGCCGGCTACCGGGAACAGGCATCGAGTGGCGGTCGGCGCAGGTGCGGGCCTTTCCGCCCGCGCCGGCGGACGAGCTCGTCGCCGAGCTGCGTCGGTTGCAGGTCGGAGGTACCGACCTGCCGGACCATGAGACGCTCCCGCCGCCGGCGTCGTTGGACGATTCGGCGCGGCTCTGGCTGAATCCTGGCTTGGAGATGACGACCGGCAAAGCCGCAGCCCAGGCCGGGCACGCGTCGATGCTCGTCTGGCGCGCGCTGTCCCCGGAGAAGCAGGACCGCTGGCGAGACGCCGGCTTCCCGCTGTCGGTCAGGCAGGCGACGGCTGAGATCTGGGCAGCCCTCGAAGGAACGGCCGTGGAGGTCGCTGACGGCGGATTCACCGAGGTGGCTCCCGGCTCGGTGACGGTGCGAGCCGAGGTGCCGCGCTGCTGACCGCAACCTTCCCAGGGCTTTGTCTCGAGTGGCGGTCGAAGGTCAGTCGCTGGTGAACGTGAAGTGTTCGTCTATTCGCTCCCGCACGTCGGCCATGTGGCCCACGTACTTCGCAAATCCGCCGTTGTAGTTGCCATCCTGGCGGCGGTTGGATTCGCCCTCGGAGTTGTAATAGCCCGGCGTGCACTCCGCATTCCGCGTGGTCTTGCCGCGATGGGCGATGACCTCCTGTACCCACCACTCTTCCGCTTCAGGTGTGGCATCGATCGTTGCGTACTTGTTGGCTCGCGCGTAGGCGATGCATTCGGCGATGTGGTCGCCTTGGGCCTGGAGCACGTCGGTGATGTTGAAGTTGAACGACGCCTGGAGGCCGCCCATGACGAACAGGTTCGGATACCCGTGTGAGTGCACGCCGACGACGGTGCGTACGCCGTCGAGGTACTTGTCGTTGAGTTCGATGCCACCTTCCCCGACGATCTTGTTCCAGATCCCGGTCTTCTGCACCTCGAAACCAGTGGCATAGATGAGGAGATCGAGCTCGTAGTCACGGCCGTCGAAGTGGGGGCCCTTGGGACCGATCTTGGTGATGCCCTGTCCGTGGGTGTCGACCAGGTGCACGTTCGGCCGGTTGAAGGACGGGAGGTACTCGTTGTGGAAGCAGGGGCGCTTGCACATGAACATGTACCAGGGCTTCAAGGCGTCGGCCGTCGCTGGGTCTTCGACGATCTCGTCGATCCGGCGATGGATCCGCATCATGTAATCGATGTTCGCCTGCTCCTGCCGGCGGATCTTCTCCTCGGTGGACATGCCGGCACGCTTGTCGATCTGCGTCGCGTTGAGGGGCGGTGCCGTCATGGCACGAGTACGACGCTTCGCCTGCCAGCCGGGCTCGAGTTTCGCCGCCCAATCGGGATCGGTCTCCCAGTCCTTCTTGATGTCTATCGACGATGGCGTCCGCTGAAAGACATACAGCTCCTTCGCTGCCATTGCGAGGTTCGGCACGGCTTGCACGGCAGTCGCGCCAGTGCCGACGATGCCCACGACCTTGTCTTCGAGCAGCTCCAGATGCGCGCCGGTGAAGTCGTAGTCCCACCGCGACGTGTGGAACGAGTGCCCCTCGAACGTCTCCATACCTTCGATGCGGGCCAGCTTCGGCTTCGAGAGCGTGCCGTTCGCGCACACGACGAAACGGGCGCGCATGCGATCGCCCCGGTCCGTCGCGAGCTCCCAGACCCGCTCGTCCGGATCCCAGATCGTCGAGGTGACCGTTGTCTGGAAGAGCGCGAGCTCGTACAGGTCGTAGCGGCGGGCGATGGCGCGGCAGTGCTCGAAGATCTCTGCGCCTTCGGCGTAGTGGCGGGTCGGCACGTAGCCCATCTCGTCGAGCAGCGGTAGGTAGTCGTAAGCGATGACGTCGCACGCCACGCCCGGATACCGATTCCAGTACCACGTGCCGCCGACGTCGCCTCCCCGCTCGACGATGCGAATCGACTCGACGCCGCGCTGGCGCAGTCGCGCCGCAGTGAGCAGTGCCGAGAAGCCGCCGCCGATGAACAGGACCTCGACCGCGTCGTCGATCGCGTCGCGCGGCGTGACTTCCTCGACATGCGGATCGATCGCGAACTTTGCAAGATCGCCACTGAGGTCGCTCGTGAACTGTGCCGTTCCCTCGGGCCGGAAGGCCAACCGGAGGTCGCGCTCCTCGGCGAAGCGGCGCTTGATCGCCTCGTAGTCAGTCTCGAGCATCGCGGTTCATCCGATCTCTTGGGTACTGCGCTGATATTCGCGGAATGCGGTGAATCGTGCCGCAGGGCGCCTGCGGGTCATGGCCCGACGTAGGTCGCAAGGTGCTCTCCGGTGAGGGTGGAGCGACTGGCGACAAGGTCGGCGGGTGTGCCCTCGAAGACGATCCGTCCGCCGTCATGGCCGGCACCGGGTCCGAGGTCGATGATCCAGTCGGCGTGCGCCATCACCGCCTGATGATGCTCGATGACGATCACCGACTTCCCAGAATCGACAAGGCGATCGAGCAGGCCGAGCAGCCTGTCGACGTCGGCCAGGTGGAGGCCCGACGTCGGCTCGTCGAGGACGTACACGCCCCCCTTCTCACCCAGGTGGGTAGCCAGCTTGAGGCGTTGCCGCTCTCCACCGGACAACGTGGGGAGCGGTTGGCCGATGCCGAGGTAGCCGAGACCGACGTCGGCCAGACGGCCGAGAATGGCGACGGCTGCCGGCGTGTGCGCCTCACCAGCGCCGAAGAATTCCTCGGCCTCGGCCACCGACATGGCCAACACCTCGCTGATGTCGCGGCCTCCGAATCGGTATTCGAGCACCGACGGCTCGAAGCGCCGTCCCTCGCACACCTCGCAGACCGTGGCGACCCCGGCCATCATGGCCAGGTCCGTGTAGATGACCCCGGCGCCGTTGCAGTTGGCGCAGGCGCCCTCGGAGTTGGCGCTGAACAATGCCGGCTTCACCCCGTTGGCCTTCGCGAACGCTCTGCGGATCGGGTCGAGCAGACCGGTATAGGTCGCCGGGCTGCTCCGGCGCGAGCCGCGAATCTCTGCCTGGTCGATCTCGATGACACCTTCGCCGGCCCCTTGCCGAAGAGCGGTCAGCGACCCGTGCACGAGCGAACTCTTGCCCGATCCGGCGACTCCGGTGACCACGACGAGGACTCCGAGTGGGATGTCGACATCGATGTCGCGCAGATTGTGGGTGCTTGCGCCGCGCAGCTCGAGTGTGCCGGTAGGAGTCCGCACGATCTCTTTGAGCGAGGTCCGGTCGTCGAGATGGTGGCCGGTGAGGGTGTCGCTCTCCAACAACGCCTCGAAGGTGCCTTCGAAGCAAACGTTGCCGCCGGCCGAGCCCGCGCCGGGGCCGAGGTCGACGATGTGGTCGGCGATGGCGATCGTCAACGGCTTGTGCTCCACGACGAGCACCGTGTTTCCCTTGTCCCGTAGCCGGAGGAGCAGGTCGTTCATCCGCTGGATGTCGTGGGGGTGCAAGCCGATGGTCGGCTCATCGAAGACGTAGGTGACGTCCGTGAGCGAGGAACCCAGATGGCGGATCATCTTGACCCGCTGGGCCTCGCCGCCGGACAGCGTTCCGGATGGTCGATCGAGCGAGAGGTAGCCCAGCCCGATCTCGGCGAAGGAGGAGAGGGTCTGTTCCAGCGTGGCCAGTAAAGGCGCCACGGACGGCTCGCCGAGACCGTGGATCCATTCGGCCAGGTCGCTGATCTGCATGGCGCAGGCGTCGGCGATGTTGCGCCCCTTGATCTTGGAGGATCGGGCAGCCTCGCTGAGCCTGGTGCCGTCGCACTCGGGGCAGGTCATGAAGGTCACCGCCCGCTCGACGAACGAGCGGATGTGCGGCTGCATGGCGTCGACGTCCTTCGACAGCATCGACTTCTGGATCTTGGGGATCAGACCCTCGTAGGTGAGGTTGATGCCGTCCACCTTGATCTTGGTCGGCTCCTTGTGGAGCAGGTCATGGAGCTCCTTCTTGGTGAACTTCCGGATCGGCCTGTCGGGGTCGAAGAAACCGCACCCGTTGAAGATCCGTCCGAACCAACCGTCCATGCTGTAGCCGGGGATGGTGAGAGCACCCTCGTTGAGCGACTTGCGGTCGTCGTACAGGGCCGTCAGATCGATGTCGTTGACGGCGCCTCGGCCTTCACACCGTGGGCACATGCCGCCGGTGATGCTGAAGCTCCGTCGCTCCTTGACGGTCTTGCCGCCACGCTCGATGGAAACGGCGCCAGCACCACTGATGGAGGCAACGTTGAACGAGTAGGCCTGCGGGGATCCGATGTGTGGCTTTCCCAACCGGCTGAAGAGGATGCGCAACATGGCGTTGGCGTCGGTGGCGGTGCCGACCGTGGACCGCGGGTCGGCACCAATCCGTTGCTGGTCGACGATGATCGCCGTCGTCAATCCATCGAGCACGTCGACGTCTGGCCGCGCCAGAGTTGGCATGAAGCCTTGGACGAAGCTGCTGTAGGTCTCATTGATGAGCCGTTGTGACTCGGCGGCGATCGTGGCGAACACCAGCGAGCTCTTTCCCGAGCCGGAGACGCCGGTGAAAACCGTCAGCCGACGCTTCGGGAGCTCGATACTGATGTCTTTGAGATTGTTGACGCGAGCCCCGTGGATGCGGATCAGGTCGTGCCCGTCAGCGACGTGCTGCGCTGGTACCGGGGTGCTCTTAGAGGTCACGATGCTGACGACGCTCCGAGAGCCGGGCGGCGTATGCCGCTGCCTCCGAGCGGCGCCCCATGCCGAGTTTGGCCAACAGGTTCGACACGTAGTTCTTGATGGTCTTTTCGGCGAGGAAGAGTTGCTCGCCGATCTGGCGGTTGGTCATTCCTTCGGAGATGAGGTCGAGGATTCGGCGCTCCTGTTCGGTGAGGGCTGCAAGCTCATCGACCGGCGGGTTGCGGAGACGTTCGAGTACGCGGGTGGTGAGAAGCGGATCGAGGAGGGACTCGCCCCTGCCCACCCTGCGGACCGCATCGACGATGTCGGTGCCTCGCACCTGCTTGAGCAGGTACCCGGCGGCGCCGGCCATGATGGCGCTGAAGAGGGCTTCGTCGTCGGCGAACGACGTGAGCATGAGGCAAGCGACATTTGGGTGGTCCGACCGGATTTCCCGGCACACCTCGACACCGCTCCCATCGGGGAGGTGGACGTCGAGGATGGCCACGTCGGGTCTGGTCGCCGGGATCCGGGCGCGAGCCTCCTCGGCGGTGCCGGCTTCGCCGACGACGTCGAGGTCATCCTCGGCTTCGAGCAGTTCGCGCACGCCTCGGCGAACCACCTCGTGGTCGTCGAGGAGGAATACGCGCAACGCCACATCGTCATTCTGGCTGGTCCGCGGGCAGGTCCGCCCTCCGGCCGCCTTCTAGGATTGGTCGCAATGTCGGAAGTGGCCGGTCCCCGCCGCTTGCGCGAGCTCCTCGATGCTGTGCTCGTCCTGGGGTCGGACCTCGATCCTCCGAGCATGTTGCGGCGGATCGTGGAGGCGGCGGTGGCGCTGGTCGACGCCCGCTACGGGGCCCTGGGTGTCCTCGACGAAGCCGGAACGGGCCTGTCGCAGTTCGTCACCGTCGGAATGAACGCCGAGCAGGAGGCAGACATCGGGAACTTGCCGCAAGGCCACGGCCTTCTCGGCGTCCTGATCGTTGACGCCAAACCGCTTCGCCTCCCTGATCTGCGTGAGCACCCCGACAGTTTCGGGTTCCCCCCGAACCACCCTCCGATGCGGTCCTTTCTCGGGGTGCCGCTGCGGGTTCGCGGGTCGGTCTTCGGGAACCTGTACCTGACCGACAAGGTCAACGCCGAAGCCTTCACCGATGTCGACGAAGAACTGATCGTCGGTCTGGCCACGGCCGCCGGCATGGCCATCGAGAACATCCGGTTGCAGAACAGGGTGAAGGAGCTGGCGCTGGTCGAAGACCGTGAGCGCATCGCCCGCGATCTGCATGACACCGTGATCCAGAGATTGTTCGCCTCGGGGCTCTCCCTACAAGGGACCGCTCGCCTGGTGCGGACCGACACCGATGCGGCGATCCTTCGGATCGAGTCTGTCGTCGATGAACTCGACCTCACGGTGAAGCACATTCGGTCCGCGATCTTCGAGTTGGAAACGGCTCGGGGATCGACGAGCGGAGGGCTCCGGGACCGCATCCTCGTCCTGGTGGGTGAGTCGTCGACCACGCTGGGTTTCCGCCCGAGCTGCATCTTCGATGGCCCTGTCGACACCGCTGTCGACGCTCGCCTCGCGGCGGAGCTCCTGGCGACGATGCGGGAGGCGCTGAGCAATGTCGCTCGTCATGCGGGGGCGCGGCGCGTCGAGGTCTCGGTCTCGGCCACCGATCACCTGACGCTCCGGGTCACCGACGACGGCGTTGGTCCGCCGGCGGGACATTCGCAGCAGGGACATGGCCTGAAGAACATGCAGGCTCGAGCTGCGATCCGTTCTGGGACGTTCGAGCTACGCAGAGGTCTTTCCGCAGGCAGCGTCCTGGAGTGGCGGATCCCGCTCGGCTGACCCTGTCCGCCAACCGTTTGCGGGTCGAAAGGCCCGTCGTCTGGGACCTTCGGCCCTACTGCGCATGTGGGATCGGTACACAACATGGCGGTAGACGCGGTGACGCACGTGTTGCCCGCTGAATGCTCCAGGAAGAAGCGCAGATGAAACGCAGAACGCTCGATGTCCTCTTCAGTGCTGGCGGGGTGGTGCTCGCTGGACTGTTGCTTGTCCTCGCGCTCGTGATGACCAGCAACGCAAACTTTGCCAAGGGCTACGTGAAGGACCAGTTGAGCCAACAGAACATTTCGTTCAAGACCGCAGAGACCCTGACGAACGAAGAGAGCCAGTCGGCCTGCGTCTTGGACAACGCAGGACAGCAGCTCGTGACCGGCAAGCAAGCCGAGTGTTATGCCAACGATTTCATCGGCCTCCACGTCAAGGCGATTGCCGGCGGCCAGACCTATGCCGAGCTCGGAGCGCCGCAAAACGCGCTGAAGGACCAGGTGGCGGCAGCGACGAAGGCAAACGACGCGACCCTTCCTGACCTACAGAAGCAGTTGACTGCGATCACCGGTCAGCGCGAGGCGCTGTTCAAGGGCGAGACGCTTCGAGGACTGTTGTTGACCTCGTATGGCTTCAGCGTGTTCGGCGTGAAGGGCGCAGAGGTCGCAACTGTTGCCTATGCCGTCGCCCTCCTCCTTGCGCT
>JBKJLN010000454.1:0-2569 GCA_046596935.1 Acidimicrobiales bacterium | reverse complement strand
GGTAGACACTGGCCGTCTCGAGGAACTCCTTGGCCGGGATGCACCCTCGGTGCAGGCACGTGCCGCCCACTTTGTCCTTCTCGACAACGGCGATGTTCAGGCCAGCGGCGGCGCCATAGAGGGCGGCCGCATAGCCCCCGGGACCGCCACCGATCACGACCACATCGAACTCTTCAGCCATAGGTTTTGGAGCCTACGTCGCGTCCGTGGATAGCCCTACCTGGCCACGAGGATCTGAGCGGCGAAAGCCACGACGATGACCACGCCACAGATGAAGGCCGCGATCAGCAGCTTGTAGGTCTTCACGGATCGACCCGATGTCAGGCGGTGGCGATGGCCGGCGCAGTGGCCAGCTGCATCCGCTGGAGCTCCTCGAGGGGCGGAGCCTCGGCCGCGGCGAGCGGGAAGTGACACGCCACGAAGTGGCCGGGCTCGTCCGGGATCGGGCGCATCAGGGGTTCCTCGGCGGCGCAACGGTCCTTGGCGCGCGGGCAGCGGGTGCGGAAGCGACATCCCGAAGGCGGATCGATGGGCGAAGGCAGCTCGCCCTTCAAACCGGCTGTGCTCGGCCGGACTTCGGGGTTCGGCTCGGGGATCGAGGCCAGCAGCGCGGCCGTATAGGGATGGTGCGGCGACTCGTAGAGGGCGTCGCTCGATGCCACCTCGCACAGCTTGCCGAGGTACATCACGGCGACACGATCGCTGATGTTCTTCACGACGGCCAGGTCGTGGGCGATGAAGATCAGGGTCAGCTTGTAGCGGGCCTTCATGTCCTCGAGGAGATTGAGGATCTGGGCCTGCACCGACACGTCGAGAGCCGACACCGGCTCGTCGCAGATGATGACCTTCGGCTCCAACACCAACGAGCGGGCGATGGAGATGCGCTGGCACTGTCCGCCGGAGAACTGGTGGGCCCGCCGATCGCCGACGGTGTCGGGATCGAGGCCGACGGCGGTCAGCACCTCGTTGACCTTGGCTTGATCGCCCCCCCAGATGGAGAGGGGTTCGCCGACGATCTCCTTGATCTTGCGCCGGGGGTTCAGCGACGAGATCGGGTCTTGGAAGATCATCTGCAACTGGGTGCGCGTGCGGCGGAGTTCTTCGCCGTGGAGTTTCGTGAGGTCCTTCCCCTGGAAGTGCACCGCGCCGCTGCTCGGCTTGGGAAGTTGCATGATCGCCCGGCCCGTCGTCGACTTGCCGCAACCGGACTCACCCACCAAGCCCAACGTTTCCCCATCGACCAGGTCGAGGCTGATCCCCGACACGGCCCGGACCTTCTTCCCGCCGCCGGCCGGGAACTCGACGAACAGGTCGTCGACCCGCAGGAGTGCGTCCTCGCGCAAGTGCGCTGTGCCTCTACCAGCCATGAGCGGTCAGCTCTCCAGTGCTTCGGCGATTGCCGTGGGAATGGGATCGGTTGCCGGATTGTCCTGCCCGGGAACCTTGTGTTCGCGAATGTTCTTCTCGAGGGCTTCCTTGCCCTCGGGCGTCCCCACCGGGAACCAGCACCGGTATTCGTGGCCGGGATCGGCTGCAGGACGAAGCGGCGGCTCCTCCTCGCGGCACTTGTCCTGCACGTAAGGACACCGTGCGGCGAACTTGCACCCCGGAGGAAGGTTGAGTAGGTCGGGCGGGCGACCGGCGATGGCCTGCAGTCGCGTGTGACTGGGGTTGGTCACCCGCGGGATCGACTGGAGCAGGGCTTCGGTGTACGGCATCTTCATGTCGTGGAAGAGGTCGTAGGTCTGGGCCCGCTCGACCACACGGCCGGCATACATCACGATGATCTCGTCGGTGCGACCCGCGACCACGCCGAGGTCATGGGTGACCAGCACCATGGCCATGAACCGCTCGCGCTGCTGCTTCTGAAGGAGGTCGAGGATCTGGGCCTGCACGGTCACATCGAGCGCCGTGGTGGGCTCGTCGGCCATGAGGAGGCGAGGGCCGCAGGCCAGCGCGATGGCGATGGTGACTCGTTGGCGCATGCCGCTCGAGAGTTCGTGCGGGTACTGGCTCAGCCGGCGTAACGGTTCGGGAATGCCGACCGATGTCAGCAGGGCGACCGCCGCCTCTTTGGCGTCCTTGCCCTTCATGCCGAGGTGATGCTCGAGGCCTTCGGTGATCTGGCGACCGATCTTCACCACGGGGTTGAGCGAGGTCATCGGGTCCTGGAAGACCATGGCGACTTCCTCGCCCCAGATGTCGCGCATCTCCTTGGCCGGCAGCGTCAGGAGGTTCTGGCCGTCGAAGAGCACGGTGCCCGTCGGGTGGATCGTCGTCGCCTTCGGCAGCAGCCCCATGATCGATCGGGACAGCACGGTTTTGCCCGAACCCGACTCACCGACGATGCCGATTGTCTTGCCGCGCTCGAGGTCGAAGCTGACACCATCGACCGCCTTGACGATGCCGCGAGGAGTACGGAAGTAGGTACGAAGGTCGTCGACGACGAGCAGTGCCGTCTCGTCGGTCTTCGGGGCCGCCTTCGCCATGTCGGCGATGCTCTCGCGACGGCGTCGAGCGTCCCTCCGAGCGGCCGTCATAGGGCAGACGCTCGGACGTCGAAGCGGCT
>JBKJLN010000338.1:0-2617 GCA_046596935.1 Acidimicrobiales bacterium | reverse complement strand
TCCCGTTCTACGAGAGCCCGCTGCGCGACGGCGGTTACGACATCAGCGACTTCTTCTCGATCCTTCCCGAGTACGGCGATTTGGCGGATGCCGTCACACTCATCGAGGAGGCCCACAAGCGGGGCATCCGCGTGATCGCCGACCTGGTCATGAACCACACCAGCGATCAGCATCCGTGGTTTCTTGAGTCGCAGAAGGACAAGACCAATCCCAAGGCCGACTGGTACGTGTGGAACAACGACGACCATCGCTGGTCGGAGGCTCGCATCATCTTCGTCGACACCGAGAAGTCGAACTGGACGTGGGACCCGATCCGGGAGCAGTACTACTGGCACCGCTTCTTCTCCCATCAGCCCGACCTGAACTACGACCATCCCGACGTGCAGCGGGCGATGATCGACGTCGTCAAGTTCTGGCTCGACATCGGGCTCGACGGGTTCCGCCTCGATGCCGTGCCGTACCTGTTCGAGCGCGACGGCACCAACGGCGAGAACCTCAAGGAGACCCACGACTTCCTGAAGCAGTTGCGCAAGGAAGTCGACGCGCAGTTCCCTGGGCGCGTGCTGTTGGCCGAGGCCAACCAGTGGCCGGCCGACGTCGTCGACTACTTCGGCGACGGCGACGAGTGCCACATGTGCTTCCACTTCCCGGTCATGCCGAGGATGTTCATGGCCGTCCGACGCGAGCAGCGGTTCCCGATCACCGAGATCCTGGCCCAGACGCCGGACATCCCCGAGGGTTGCCAGTGGGGCATGTTCCTTCGCAACCACGACGAGTTGACCCTCGAGATGGTGACCGACGAAGAGCGCGACTACATGTACAGCGAATACGCCAAGGACCCGCGCATGAAGCGCAACGTCGGCATCAGCCGGCGACTCGCGCCGCTTGTCGAGAACGACCGGCGCGTCGCCGAGTTGCTGCACGCGATGTTGTTCTCGATGCCGGGGAGCCCGATCCTGTACTACGGCGACGAGATCGGGATGGGCGACAACATCTACCTCGGCGACCGTGATGGCGTCCGCACCCCAATGCAGTGGACGCCCGACCGCAACGCCGGCTTCACCAAGGCCGACTTCGCTCGCCTGTATCTGCCGGTGTTGATGGATCCGGTCTACGGCTATCAGGCGGTCAATGTCGAAGCCGAACAGCGCGACCAGAGCTCGCAGCTGCATTGGATGAAGCGGATGATCGACATCCGAAAACAGCACCCCTTGTTCGGAACGGGGAGTTTCTCGGTCGTCAACGTGGAGAACCCGTCGGTGCTGGCCTACGTGCGTCGGCAGGGTGACGACATCGTGCTTTGCATCAACAACCTGAGCCGATTCGCCCAACCGGCCGAGCTGCCGCTGCAGGATTTCGACGGCAAGACCCCCATCGAGTTGTTGGGTCGCGTCCCCTTCCCGAAGATCGGTGAGCTGCCGTACTTCATCACCCTCGGCGCCTACTCCTTCTACTGGTTCCAGCTGGTCGACGGCGTCGCGTCGAGCGGCGCCGGGACCGGCCCGTGAGAGCAAAGGTGGCCGACTTCGAACCCCTGCTCGGTGCGTATCTCGGCCGCCAGCGCTGGTTCGCCGGCGCGCCACCGAAGCGAGTCGACGTCATCGATTCGGATGAGATCGCGGAGCGACTGCAGTGGTTGCTCGTCGACGCCGACGGTGCCCGTTACCAACTCTTCATCGGCACGGCCGACGCCCCGGCGCCCGAGTTCCTCCACGGCCACGACGCCGAGGTGCTGGGAGAAATCGACGACGAGGTCGCCTATGACGCTCTTCTCGATCCCGACTTCGCCAGGGCATTGCTGGCCCATATCGCGCCGGCCGAAGATGTTGCGCGCGTACGTCCGATGGGGGCCGAGCAGTCGAACACATCCTTGGTCTACGACGATCGCGTCGTCCTCAAGGTGTTCCGCCGCATCCATGAAGGTCTGAACCCCGACATCGAGGTGACGACGGCGCTGGCCGCTGCGGGCTTTGCCCATGTTGCGGCTCCGGTGGCGACCTGGGAGGTGGCCGGAACCCATCTCGCCGTCGTGCAGCCCTATCTGGCCGGGGGCACCGATGGGTGGGCCCTCGCTCTGACATCACTGCGCGATCTCTGCGGGAGTGAATGTGACGACCCGGCGGATTGCGGCGGCGACTTCGCCGCCGAAGCCCGGCGCCTCGGCAACGTCACCGCCGAGATGCACGTGGCCTTGGCCGACGCCCTCGGCACCGGCACGCCCGACACCGGCGAATGGGCCGGGCTCATGGAGCGCCAGCTCGAACGCATCGCCGCGCGAGCGCCGTGGAACCGAGCGGCTCACGACCGTTTCGAGCTTCTTCGAGGAATGGCCGAGCCGGGCGCCGCCATCCGGGTGCACGGCGACTTCCATCTCGGCCAGGTCCTCCGGACCGATACGGGCTGGTACGTCCTCGACTTCGAAGGGGAGCCCGCGCGTCCGCTCGACGAGCGCCGGGAACGGTCGTCCCCGTTGAAGGATGTTGCCGGCGTGTTGCGATCGTTTCAGTACGCAACCGCGGTAGCGCTGCGCGATCGCGAAGACTTCGAAGTCGAAGCACTCACGCCCAAGGTGTCGGCGTGGGAGGAGCGCAACCGGGCTGCGTTCCTGGACGGCTAT
>JBKJLN010000332.1:0-4325 GCA_046596935.1 Acidimicrobiales bacterium | reverse complement strand
GTGATCACCGCAGCGGCTGCGATCATGGTCGTCGTCTTCGGGTCGTTCCTGTTCGAGGAGATCCGGGAGATCAAGCTGTTTGGGCTGGGTCTCGGCCTCGCAGTGTTCATCGACGCCACCCTGGTACGAATGATCCTCGTGCCGGCGACGATGGCGCTGCTCGGCGATCGCAACTGGTGGATGCCCCGCTGGCTCATCCGGGTGTTGCCCCGGCACGTCCCGGCCCGCGTGGAAGGGACGCTCGAGTTGACGTCCTCGTGAGGCCGAGACTGGATCCGGGTCGAGACGCGGCTCATTCCTGCGTGCGACGTGTCCGCGTCTCGAGCATCGTGTCGACTCGCTCAGCCATCACCGCGAGCGCGTCCCAAGCGGGCTCGGCCTTCGAAATGTCGTCAGGCCATGATTCGACCACTTCTGTCGCCCAGATGAGCCAACGCTCGATGGCCGTGTCGAACTCGCTGAGGAAGCGGCCGGTCAGGATCAGCCACGGCAAGCGCTCCGGGTATGCGCCGCGATGGGTCAGGTACTCGTGCGGGATGCCCTGGCTCTGTGCGGCCCGCTCGTCGAGCCAGGACCGAAGCTCGGCAAAAGTGGCGAGAAGATCCTCCTTCGTGCCGTGCTCCGCGAAGAAGACCTTGACCAGCTGTTCGAACTCGAGGACGGGGCCACCGCCTCCAGGAGTGGACACCCACTGGCCGAGCGCGCGGCGGCCTTTCGGGGTGATCGAGTACACGGTGCGCGGCCGGCGGCCGACCGACTCCGTCGTCGCCTTTGCCATCCCAATGGCCACGAGCTTCTTGGGCTCCTCGTAGAGCTTGCTGCGGGTGCGGGGCCAGAACATGCCCAACGCTCGGTCCATCTGACGGGCCAGCTCATAGGTGCTCCACGGCTGGACGGCGAGGAGCCCGAGGATGGCGTAGGAGGTGGTGGTCAGCTCGCGGCCGGCAGGGGTTGACATAGTCCCTTCTGGACGATAAGTATAGTCCGAAAGGGACCATATCAGGAGGCGACGCATGGCGGCACTTGTGGCAAATGACGAGATGGGGGCGGCATGGGACAGAGAGGCGGAAGGTTGGCTGGCCAGCGCGGAACGCTACGAGCGGGCGGGCGAGCGTCACTGGAACCGATTCGTGGGCGAAGTCGAGATCGCCGACGACGGGCGCGTGCTCGACATCGGCTGTGGAGCCGGTTTTTCGACCATCGACGTCGCCCGCCGGGCCCCAGGGGGTGAGGCCGTCGGCGTTGACATCTCGCGCCGCATGATCGAGCACGCCCGCAAGGAAGCCGAGGCGGCTGCGGTCACGAATGTTCGCTTCGAGCACGCCGACGCCCAGGCCCAGTCACTCGGCAGCGCGCACAGCCTCGCCATCAGCGTCTTCGGGACGATGTTCTTCAGCGATCCGGTGGCGGCGTTTCGCAACATCAACGCCGCCCTCCGGCCGGGTGGCCGGCTCGCAGTCTTCACCTGGCAAGCACTCGGCCGAAACGAGTGGCTCACGGCGATTCGGGGAGCCCTCGCCGTCGGCCGGCAATTGCCCGAGCCCCCAGCGGGCACGCCCGGTCCCTTCGCTCAGGCCGAGCCCGATCACATTCGGTCGGTGCTCGAGCAAGCCGGCTTCACCGATGTCGAGCTGCTGTCGGTCGAGGAGCCAATGTGGTTCGGAGCCGACGCCGACGATGCGTACGGGTTCCTGCAGACGATGGGCATCACCAAGGGTCTGACGGAAGGGCTCGAAATTGCGGACAGAGAACAAGCGCTGAAGGCGTTGCGGCAGACGGCGGAGGACCACGAGACCCCAGACGGAGTGCTCTTCGGTTCCGCGGCATGGCTGGTCAAGGCGAAGGGCGGGCTCGAGCGATGAGCGGGCGGTGACTGCGCTGCGCACCCACTAGGCCCGTCCGAACTGCGCCTGCCTCGCATGTGCCAGATCAGGGCGAGGAGGTACTCGTGACAGGCTGGGATATGGCCGAAGTGCAGCGATGGACCGTGGGTGACGTGGTTATCACGAGCGTCGTGGAGGCACAGACCGACCACATCCCACCGGAGCTGTTCTTCCCCGACGCAACCGCGGCACAGGTCGCCACCCACGACTGGGTGGTGCCTGACTTCGCCGACGCCGACGGGAACATCGGCATGCGCATCCAGGCACTGGTGATCGAGGTCGCCGGTCGGCGCCTGCTCGTTGACCCGTGCGTCGGCAACGGAAAGACCCTGGCGATGCCCTTCTGGCACGACCAGTCGTGGCCTTTCATGGAGCGGTTCGAGGGGGCCGGCTTCGACATCGCCACCATCGACACCGTGGTGCACACGCACCTGCACGCCGACCACGTCGGCTGGGATACACAGCGAGTCGACGGGGCATGGGTGCCGACGTTCGAGAGCGCGAGGCATCTCTACACCGAGGCTGCGCTTGGGGCGTTACGCGACCCAGGAGGCTACGACAACGAGAACGTGCTCCGGGACTCCGTGCAGCCGATCCTCGACGCGGGTTTGGCCGACATGGTCGCCGAGGACGCTGACCTCGGCGACGGGCTGCGGCTGGCGTCCACTGCCGGTCACACGCCCGGTCACGTCTCGATCTGGATCGAGTCGCAGGGCGAGGTGGGGCTGATCACCGGCGACATCCTCCACCACCCGGTCCAGTGCGCCGAGACTGATTGGGCCGAGATCGGCGACGCCGATGCTGACGAGGCGCGAGCGACCCGCCGCCGCGTACTCCACGAAGCCGCGTCGACCGGAGCGCTCACGATCGGGACGCACTTCCCCACGCGTCCCGCCGGTCACGTCGTGGTCGACGGCGACGCCTGGCGGTTCGTCCCCGTCTGACGGTTGACGGTCAACGGCTCATCGACCCACCGCTCAGCGGCGATGGAAGTCCGTGACCACGTCCAGCCACAGCTGGGTCGTGAGGCGAAGGGACTCGACGTCGATGCGCTCGTCGTTGCCGTGAAAGCGCTGCGAGAAGGCACCGGAGTCGAGCTCGGGGCTGAGGAGGCCCGCGCCGTAAGCCACGGCGCCCAACTCGCGGTAGATGCGGGCGTCGGTGAAACCGACGGCCAGCGATGGGAGCAGCCGGGCTGCCGGGAACGGTCGGGCGACGCTGCGCTGCAACGACTCCCACAGCGGCGTCGACGTCGAGCTGATGGTGGCGGCGTCGTTGATGATCGTCTCGATCTCGATCTCATTGGCGAGCTCCGCCCCGACTGCCTCTCGAAGGTGGGCCCGGACGGCGGCCTCGTCCTCGCCGGGAAGCGTCCGCACGTCGACGTCGATCTCTACCCGGCCGGGAATGACGTTCGTCTTCGACGTGCCTGAGAGGACGTTGGCGGAGAACGTCGTGTGTGTGCAGGCGTGGAGATAGGCAGCGCTGCCGGTGTTGGGCATGGCGGCCAGGAGATCGTCGATCCGGGCCGGGTCGAGGAGCGCCTGTTTGGTGTCGTCGTCGAGCGGGAGGGTCTCGACCCGCGTCCGCCAGAGCTCGTGGAAACGGGGCGCGGGGCGGTACTCGGCGATGCGGGTGACGACGGCCGCCGCCTTCACGAGGGCGTTGTCCGAGCGGAACGGCATCGATCCGTGGCCCGGGGTCCCCGTGATCCGGAGGCGGCGCCACGCCACGCCTTTCTCGGCCACGTTGCACGTGACGAACGGCGCTTCGGCGGAGCCCGAGTGCAAGCCCCCGTTCTCGGTGAGGACGAAGTCGGCGTACATGGCGTCCCGGGCATGGTCGGCCAGCCAGCGCAAACCGTATGCACTCCCGGACTCCTCGTCGGCGACGGCCACGAAGACGAGGTCGCCGCGGGGGCGAAACGATGGGTCACGGGCGAGGCGGCGGAAGGCGACCGCCATGGACGCAGTGAGGTTGAGCATGTCGACAGCGCCCCTGCCCCACACCTCCGTCATACCGGACGCGTTGGCGACGAGTTCGCCGCCGAACGGGTCACGGGTCCACGACCGCTCGTCGGCGGGGACGACATCCGTATGACCCATCAGCGCCAGGCTCGGCGACGCGTCTCGATCCGTGCCCTCGATGCGAGCGATCAGCGAGTCGCGCCCGGGGGCGGCCGTGTAGCGCTCGATGTCGAGGCCAGAGCCCTCGAGCACCGACTCGAGCACGTCGACATTTCGAGCCTCCTGACCCGACTCCGGCGTGCCGTCGTTCACGCATCGGTTCCGGATCATCGTCTGGAGGAGCTCGACCGTCTCCCCGGTCACGTTGTCGGATAGGGCCATGTCCGTCTCAGTCCGGAGTCACGTACGCCGCGGTGATGCCACCGTCGACCGCCAAGTCGGTGCCGGTCACGAACGACGACTCGTCCGACGCCAG
>JBKJLN010000309.1:0-4535 GCA_046596935.1 Acidimicrobiales bacterium | reverse complement strand
AGACCGAGGACGGCGAGGAGCCCCAGCCAACGGCGGCGAGGGGCCGTGCGCATCAGCCCTTGACGAGGTAGCCGGCGAAGTAGGCGCCGGGCGTGCAGCCCGGGGTGGTGCACTCGGCGTTGAGCTCGAGTTTCTGGCCGGCGGTGAACACGATCGGGGCCACGAAGTGGTAGTCGAGGTCACGGAAGTTCCCGAGTTCGACGACCAGAAGCGCAGTGCCGTTGCGGCGGATCTGCAACGAGCCGGTGTCACCGCCCGGGTTCTGCAACACGATGTCGGTCACCTGCAGCGTCGATCCCGCCGGCACCTCATAGGCCGTGCTCCCGGGAGCTGTGAGGAAGAGGCGCCCGTCGATGGTCGTGGCCGCACCTGCCGCGCCGGCGGCTGACGAGACGTCCGTTCCGCCCGCGCTCGATGTCCCCGCAGGCGCACCGCCCGCAGCTGCGCCCTTGCCGGCGCCCTTCGAAGCTCCGCCCGACGTCGCCGCGATGGTCGGCGGCGTGAGTTCCTCGCGCGCCGCTTCCTTGGCGGCTGACTCGACGACCGGCTTGCCGATGGCCAGCCACAACACCGCCAGCAGCACCAATCCGAGCAGCGTCCACAGCACCGCTCGTCGCAGCCACTTCGGAATGGTCTGCTCCTGCACCATCATCCCGGCGGCGACCGCCAAGGGCTGATCGCCCTCAGCGACGAGCACCTCGAACATGCGGGTGAGCGGCGGGCCCTTGCGGAACGACTTCACCGGCCGCACCCGCACCTTCACGAAGGTGGCCGAGTTCGGTGGGATCGTCACCGCCGGCGGATCGAGGGCGAAGAGCAGGTTGCCGTCAGGATCTGACGCCGTCACCGTCGCTTGCACGGCCCGGGTGCCGCGATTGTCGATGGCCAACTCGTGCTCGGCCGACTTGCTCCCTCGGGACGATCGTGGGGTCAGCTCGGCGCCGACGGCCAGGAACGGAGCCACGTCGAGCACGCCTTCCTCGACCATCGAGCCCTCAGGATCCTCCTGCGAACGAACCCGAACTCCAAAGGGCACCTCGCCGGCGGGCCCGTCGGCAGACATCGGCGGACGGAAGTCGACGCGCACGGTCTGGTCGGTGCCAGGGAAGAGCGAGACCCGGTCGGGCACGACGGTGGCCCACGGGGCGGCGTCGCCGATGACCTCGACGGTGATCACGTCGACGATGGTGCCGGTGTTTCGCACCCGGATCTCGACGCTCGCCTCGGCCCCCGGTGTCACCGTGACCCTCGCCTGTTGCAGTGCCGCGCTCACACCCATGTCAGGACCATGGCCGCACGCTAACCATCAACGGTGCTCGGACAAGGCCGAACCGGGAAACCTCCCCTTTCGGGCAACGCCACCTGCCCGTTGAGTCAACGTGGAGTGCCCGATGAGGGGCTCGTGCCATGGTGCCGACGGCGGGGGCCCGGTCGGCTCCCCTTCGGTGGGAGGTAGTCATGGTGGAACGCATCGCGGTCTACGTGTACGCGCACGACCCGATCTCGCAAGCGGGGCTGGCCAGCCAGTTACGCGCTCGACCCGAGATCGAGGTGGTCGACGAGGACATCGACGCCGCCATGGTGGCCGTCGTGGTCGTCGAAGAGGTCGACGAAGAGACGATGCGGGTGGTGCGGGCCATCCAGCGCAACGACGGCATTCCCCGCGTCGTGCTCATCGTCACTCGCCTCGACGACGCCGGCATGCTCGCCGGGGTCGAAGCCGGGGCCTGCGCATTGTTGCGACGGAGCGAAGCCATGCCCGAGCGCCTCGTGGCCGCCATTCAGTCGGCGGCGACCGGTGACGGCAGCGTGCCCGCCGATCTCCTCGGTCGGCTGCTCGAGCACGTCGGCCGGCTGCAGCGTCAGGTGCTCTCGCCCCGCGGCCTCACCTTGTCTGGCCTGACCGAGCGGGAGATCGAGGTGCTCCGCCTCGTTGCTGACGGGCTCGACACGAACGAGATCGCCACGACCCTTTCCTACAGCGAGCGCACCATCAAGAACGTGATTCACGACGTGACCGCTCGGCTGAACCTGAAGAATCGGTCCCATGCCGTGGCCTATGCCGTGCGCCAAGGCTTGATCTAGGGGCGACGGCGTGATCCACGAAGTTGACGAGACCCTCCGCTCGATCGTCCGTCGTGATGTCGTCAACGGCTCCGACATCGAGGTGGTGTTCGACGCGCCGACCAAGGACTGGGCGTCCCGGCGCAACAGCCCGACGATCGACATCTACCTCTACGACATCCGCGAAGACATCAAGCGCCGCCAGAGCGGCAACATCGACGTCCGAGACGGCGACGGCCGAATCACCGGACGCCGCCCCGTCCCCCGTTCGTTCAAGCTCTCCTACCTCATCACCGCGTGGACGCAACGGGCCGAGGACGAGCACCGCCTCCTCTCGGCCATGCTCGCCTGCTTCCTGCGCAACGACCGCATCCCCGTCGAGTGGCTCACCGGGACCCTGCAGGACAACGGATGGCCCCTGGACGTGACCATCGCCCTCCCACCGCCGGAGGACCGCGCGCTCTCGGACGTCTGGTCGGCCCTCGGTGGCGAACTCAAACCGTCGCTCGACCTCGTCGTCGTGACGCCCATCGATCTCGACCGGTTCGACGTCGCCGCGACCCTCGTCGACGCACCACCGCTGTTCAAGTGGAGCGGTGGCGCCGAAGGCCAGGAGGAGAGCGTGCAGTCCGGTCCCGGCTCCGACGGTTCCACCGATGCCACGCGCCTCGTCCGGGTGTCGGAGAAGCCGGTGTCGTGAGGTGAGTGCCGACGAAGCCAGCCTCACCCACCTCCTCGGTCGCCTCGGCGTCGTCGAGGCCCGCGTCCGTCTGACGGTGTCGGCGCGGCGGGCCACCGATCCCGCCGCCGACGACCCGTTCCGAGGGCTCTACCTCTCCGACGACCAGGTCGACCGCCTGCTGTCGGGCACCGAGTTCCCGCCTCCGCCCGACCCCGAAACGGCGTCGTTCCTGGAGCGGATCGAGGCCGACGCCGACGCCGCCGAGGTCGCAGGAGCCGACCTCCGACTCCGCCGTCTCGGCCGCGCCTTCGGCCTCGAGCCCCTCGACATCGAACTTCTGCTCATCGCGGTTGCGCCCGACCTCGACAGTCGCTTCGAGCGCCTGTACGGCTACCTCCACGATGACGTCACGCGCCGCCGCGCCAGCATCGGGCTGGCGCTGGAGTTGGCCGGCTTCCCCCATGCCGGTGGCAACGCCCGTCAACGGCTGACGCCGACCGGCCCGCTCGTGGCGAGCGGCTTGGTCGCCATCGACGAGACCGACCGACCCTTCCTGACCCGGTCGTTGCACGTGCCTGATCGGGTGACGGCCCACCTCCTCGGCGACGACTCCGACGATCCCGACCTCCTGCACGTCTTGTCGGAGGCGCGTCCCGACGCCGCTCCGGATCCCGCGGGACTGGCCCGCGCCCTGAGTGCCGGCGCTCGCCTCTGCTATCTCCGGGAGCGGCCCGGGTCGTCGGGGCGCAGCCTCGCCGCCGCCGCGCTCGCGGCCGTCGGCCGCCAAGCCGTCACCCTCGACCTCAACCGGCTGTCTCCGACCGAGGATCCCCTCGCCATCGCGCGCGTGGCCATGCGCGATGCCAGGCTTCGTGGAGCGGGCCTGGTTGCGGGGCCGATCGAGGCATTGGCAGAACGAAACGTCGGCGCCGTGCGGGCATTCGCCGACCCGGCGGCATCATGGGTCGACGGCGATCCCCACCTGGCGGCCCCGGTGCTCCTGATCGGTCGACGGAGCTGGGAGCCGTCGTGGAGCCACGACATCGCCGTGACCGTCGACGTCGAGCCGCCCACCACCCAGGACCGTGCGGATCTGTGGAAGGCGACCCTCAACGGCAGCTACGACACGGTCGACGCCGTCGATGTCACGCAGCACTTCCGCCTCACGCCCGAACAGGTGACCAGGGCCGCCGCCGCCGCTCGCCTCCAGGCCATCGCCGCTGGAGCTGCACTTGCGCCCGATCACTTGCGAGCTGGCGCGCGTGCCCAGAACGCCGCCGGGCTCGAGAACCTGGCCAAGCGCATCGTGCCCAAGGTCGGCTGGCGTGACCTCGTCCTCCCGGCTCCGACCCTCCTCGGTCTCCAGGAGCTCGCCAGCCGCGCGCGGCAGCGCGATCGGGTCATCGACGAATGGGGAATGCGACCCGGCGGTGGGCGGGGTCGCGGCATCACGGGGCTCTTCGCCGGCGACTCGGGAACGGGAAAGACCATGTCGGCCGAAGTCATTGCCGGCGAGCTCGGCCTCGACCTCTACGCCATCAACCTGGCGACGGTCGTCGACAAGTACGTCGGTGAGACGGAGAAGAACCTCGAACGCATCTTCTCCGAGGCCGACGGCATCAACGGCGTGCTGCTGTTCGACGAAGCCGACGCCATTTTCGGCAAGCGCTCCGAAGTCCGCGACGCCCACGATCGCTACGCCAACATCGAGACCGCATACCTCCTCCAGCGGATGGAGTCCTTCGACGGGCTGGCGATCCTCTCGACCAACCTCCGGGCCAACCTCGAC
>JBKJLN010000167.1:0-2779 GCA_046596935.1 Acidimicrobiales bacterium | reverse complement strand
CGCTCGTCTTCCTCACCGCCGGCCAAGGCCTGGTCACGCCGACCTTGGCGGCCACGGTCGCCGGTCGGGTTGGCGACGATCGGCGAGGTGCGGCCCTCGGAGCCCAGCAATCGGCCGGAGGGCTCGCTCGAATCGTCGGACCCGTCGCCGGCGGCTTGGCCTTTCAGCGGATCGGGGTCGGTGCGCCCTATCTCGGCGGGGTTGCTCTGTTGGCTGTGGCCGTCGTGCTGCTCAGCCGAGGAGCAGGCCCCGACCGCGCAGCCAGTCGGCCGCGGTCGCAACCGGGAGCTCCCACGCCGTCTGAGATATGAGCGGTCGATAGCCCATCTCCTTGTTGATGCCGAGCATGGCGTCATTGGAGTCGGCGTTGCCGGTGCGAATGTGCGTGACCGTCGTCCACTCGTCGAGCACTCGGAGCGTCAACGCCGCCTTCAGCCACTTGCCCAGGGCATGGCCCCGGTGTTCGGGCCGCACACCGGTAGCACCGACGTAGGCGAACTCCGGATCGACGGGGTTGTGGGCGAGGTCGTGGAACCCGGCCCACTCGCCGCTCTCCCGGTGCCGGACCACCGCCACCCACTGCTCGAGGCCCATGGCGGCCGCCATCTTCTCGCTCTCGCGGATCTCCTCGGCGGTGATGGTGAAGTCATTGAGGTCGAGGTCGTCGCGCGGCGCCGTGTTCATGACGAGAACCAGATCGAGCCAGCGGTCCATGTGTTCGTCGGGCACTGGCCCGTCCCATCCGATCAGTTCGTAGTCAGCGGCTCGGACGGTGGATTCGGCCACCCAGCGCTCGAGCATCGGGCGGTCGACCTCGGCCAGCGGGAGATGATTCATGTGGCCGGCCTGCTTCGTGGTTGCGCCGGTCGCCATTGCGAACTCGGGCCCGGGCCGGCCTTCGACGGTGTAGCTGATGAGGCGGCTCTTGCCCTCGGCCCTGGCGACCTGCACGAGTTCGGCCAGCAATCGGCTGCCGAGGCCCTGACGGCGGTGCTCGGGCAACAGGTTCACCCCGGTGAAGAGGACGTCGGGGTTGTCGTCCTCCGGATCGATGTTCGTGCCCGCCGAGCCGACGAGGGTGCCGTCGGCATCGCGTACCCGGAAGCTGATCCGGCGGATGCGCGCCGGCGCCGAACGGGTGGCGGCGATGGCCTGCTCGACCGTTGCCGGCGGGTCGTCCGGCAATACCTCGGCGGTCATGACGTTGCCGAAGGCGACGCGTTCGGCGATCTCATCGTCGGTGTCCGCCAGTGGATCATGCCGGGTGATCGTGTAACCCGCCGTCGCTGTTCCCGCCATCGTCGTCATGCCGCCACGGTACGGATGTGGTGCAAATCAGACAAGCGGGTTTTGGGTGTTCACCGACCTGCAGACCGGATGACCCCGGCGGAAGTTGCCGTCGCCCTGAACCTCTTGTTACCGTCGGGTAACAACGCTCGATCCTGCGGAGGTACGACGACCATGGCTGATTTCTCCCTCGGACTGAACGAGGACCAGCTGCAGATCCAGAAGTGGGTGCACGACTTCGCTGAGACAGTCGTGCGGCCTGCCGGCGCCGAGTGGGACGAGCGGGAAGAGACCCCGTGGCCCATCATCCAGGAGGCGGCCAAGATCGGCCTCTACGGAATGGACTTCATGGCCAACGCCATGATGGGTGACCCGACCGGGCTCACCCTTCCGGTGGCCATGGAAGAGCTCTTCTGGGGCGACGCCGGCATCGGGCTCGCCATCTTCGGATCGGGTCTCGCGGCTGCGGGCATCTCCGGCCAGGGCACCATCGAGCAGACCCTCGAGTGGGTTCCGCAGTGCTACGGCGACGCCGACAACGTGTTGCTCGGTGCCTACTGCGTCAGCGAGCCGGACGCCGGCTCCGACGTTTCGTCGCTCCGAACCCGTGCCGTCTACGACGAAGCCAACGACGAGTGGGTGCTGAACGGCACGAAGGCGTGGATCACCAACGGCGGCATCGCCAACGTCCACGTGGTCGTGGCCGCGGTCGATCCTGCGCTGAAATCGCGAGGGCAGGCGGCGTTCATCGTTCCTCCCGGGACGAAGGGGCTCTCTCAGGGACAGAAGTACAAGAAGCACGGGATCCGGGCATCGCACACCGCCGAGGTCGTGCTCGACGACGTGCGTGTGCCGGGGCACTGCCTCCTCGGCGGCAAGGAGAAGCTCGACGCCAAGATGGCCCGGGCCCGTGAGGCCGGCCACACCGGCGAGCGCCAGCCCGCCATGGCGACGTTCGAAGCGACCCGGCCGGCGGTGGCGGCGATGGCGGTCGGCATCGCACGGGCCGCGTACGAGTACGCCCTCGACTACGCCAAGGAGCGCAAGGCGTTCGGTAAGGCGATCATCCAGAACCAGTCCATCGCCTTCATGCTCGCCGACATGGCGACCGAGATCGACGCATCGCGACTGCTCATCTGGCGGGCGGCGTGGTTGGCCCGCAACGGTGGCTACACCAACGCCGAGGGTTCCATGTCGAAGCTCAAGTCGGCCCGCACAGCCGTCTGGGTGACGGAGCGCGCCATTCAGATCCTCGGGGGCTACGGCTACACGCGCGAGTACCCGGTCGAGCGCTTCCACCGTGACGCCAAGATCATGGACATCTTCGAGGGCACCGAGCAGATCCAGCAGTTGGTCATTTCGCGAGCGATCAGCGGGCTCCGCATCGAGTAGGTCTGACCTGGAGTTCTGCCGCCGGGCTCCGGGACCGACGGTGAACAGCTACAGCGTGGGCTTGGCGTTGTCGGCGATCACGGTGGCCACGCTCGCGGAG
>JBKJLN010000014.1:0-4194 GCA_046596935.1 Acidimicrobiales bacterium | reverse complement strand
CACGTTTCGATCGGTCTGAAGGACAACGACCCGATCCAGCCGCTCGTCATCCGGGCGAATCTCGGCGACTGCGTCGAGATCAACTTCACCAACAACGCCACGGGCGGCGACTACGGCGCGCATATCGACGGCCTCGCCTTCAACGCGGACTCGTCGGGTGACAACATCGGCAACAACGCCAGCTCGTCGGTGGCTCGTGGCGCGTCGCGGACGTATCGCTTCTGGGTCCCGCGCGATCCCGAGCAGGAGGGCGCGCACTACCTGCGTCCCGGCCCGGGCTTCCGCGACCCCGTCTCGCACGGCCTCTTCGGTTCCCTGTCGGTCGAGCCCGCCGGCTCGACGTACACCGACATGGTCACCGGTGCGGCGATCGACTCCGGCTGGCAGGCCGACATCAAGCCCGCCAACAACAAGGCGTTCCGCGAGTACGTCCAGCTCTACCACGAGGTCGGCAACGAGATCTACGACATCCCGACCACGAACCCGGACAAGCCGGGGACGCTGCCGCGCGTCGATCCGCACACCGAGAGCTACCGTCCCGGCGCGCGTGCGATCAACTACCGCTCCGAGCCGTTCATGGACCGGCTCAACAAGGCCCCGAAGGAGGAGGCGCATGGCTACTCGTCCTACACCTTCGCCGACCCGGCGACGCCGATGCCGCGGGGCTACCAGGGCGACCCGACGAAGATGCGCATCCTGCACGCGGGCACCGAGATGTTCCACGTGTTTCACCTGCACGGCGGCGGCATCCGCTGGCGGCTGAACCCGCACGCCGACAAGACCTACGACTACGCCGACACGGGTCTCAACAAGCACCCCAAGGCCCAGGATTCCTCATCGTCGCGCCTTGACTCTCAGGCCTTCGGCCCGGGCGAGTCCTACGACCTCGAGATCGAGGGCGGCGCCGGCGGCGTGCAGCAGGGCGCAGGCGAGTTCCTGTTCCATTGCCACATCGCCGAGCACTACGTCTCGGGCATGTGGAGCTTCTGGCGCGTGTTCGACACGCTTCAGCCCGACCTCAAGCCACTGACCGACCGCACGGCCCCGCCGCAGCCCGTGACCTCCGACGGCCTCATCGGCAAGACGATGGCCGACGGCACGACGCTGACGGCCGCCAACCTCGATGAGTGGGTCAAGCCGCAGCTGCCGGCCCAGGGTGTTCGCCTGGACGCGCAGGACGCCGCGGTCTGGGACTACACCAAGCAGGGCGACACGTACCTCGGCGAGCCCGAGGACAAGGGTCCCTGGCCGGACCTCACCAACGATCAGGACCGTGAGCGCGTCGCCGGCCACCCGGGCCTGATGCCCGGCGACACCCCGGTCGGTTCGCAGGATCGCCCGCAGATCCTGTTCAACCCGACCAACGGTCGCCCGGCGTTCCCGCTCATGCGTCCGCACATCGGCAAGCGGCCGCCGTTCTCCGGCAACGGCCACAGCGGCGCGCCCTACCTTGGTGAGAACGGCGATCAGCCGAAGACCACCCCGGCCGGCGTTCCCGACCCGTGGGCCGGGCGCACGGACGGCATCTGCCCCGCAGGCGCGCCCGTGCGGCACTTCAACATCGTCGCGATCGACGTCAACGCGCCGATCACGCGTCCCGACGCGCTCAACCCGGCCGCGGGCAAGGATCCCGATGGCAAGGTCTACGTACTCGCCCAGGACGCCGACGCGGTCATCGCGGGCACCAAGCCCGTGACCCCGCTGGCGATCCGCGGCAACATCGGCGACTGCATCGCGGTGACGCTGACGAGCAGGATGCAGGACGCGCACGCGTTCGGAAACTTCTCGAAGGTCAACCTCCACATCCACCACGTGCAGTTCGACACGCAGGCGTCCGACGGCGTCATCTCCGGCATGTCCTACGAGCAGTCGATCCGGCCATACTCGGCCGAGGACCTGCAGCTCGCGGCGGCCACCGCCGTCGGTGACACGACGATCCGTGTCACCAATCCCGGGGTCGCAGGCCGCCTGAACAAGATCCGTCCCGGCGTCTGGATCGCCGTGGACCAGGGGACCGAGGACATCGAGGTCCGCCAGGTCAAGGCCGTGAGCGGGACGACGATCACGCTCGAGAAGGGTCTCGACAACGCCCACCAGGCCGGCCGTTGGGCGGGCACGGAGTTCGTCCAGTCGCGCTGGTACCCGGACGTCCAGCTGGACAACATCTTCTGGCATGACCATGTGGACGGCATCCACAGCTGGGGCCACGGCCTCGTCGGCCAGCTGATCATCGAGCCCAAGGACTCGACGTACCACAACCCGGAGACGGGCGCGGAGGTGCGCTCGGGCACGTTTGTCGACATCCACACCAACCAGCCCGTCGCCCAGGGCCTCATCGACGGCTCGTTCCGCGAGCTCGCGCTGTGGACCCTGGACGAGAGCCCGGTGACCGATTCGACGCTGAACCTCCGTGCCGAGCCGTTCGCCTCGCGCCTGCCGGTCCTGCCGGCCCTGCCGACGGCCGACGACCGAGCACATCTGTTCAGCTCGTATACGCATGGTGACCCGTGGACCACCACGAGCGAGAAGGGTGCGACCGCATCCCCGATCCCGCCGCGGGCGTACGCCGGTGACCCGTTCGTGATCCGGACGATCAACGTCGGGCCGAGCGTCGACACGTTGCACATCGACGGGCACCGGTTCTTCACCGAGAACCGCTTCGTCGACAGCGCGGGCAAGGTCATCCAGCGGCCGGTCGACACGATCCACTACGGGATCTCCGAGCGCTACACCGCGATCCTCGACGGCGGGGCCGGCGGCGTGAAGCAGCGCCCGGGCGACTACCTGTTCCACAACGGGATCTCGCGGCGCTTCCAGCAGGGGGCGTGGGGCATCCTGCGGGTGCTCGACGGCAACGTGGGCGACCTCCAGGCGCTGCCTGGTCACCCGGCGCCGGCCAACGCCGCGACCGTTCCCACGGGAACGACGCTGCCGGCCTCCACCGGCCCCGGCAACCCGTGCCCGGCGAGTGCGCCGGACCGCACGATCGCCGTCAGCGCGGTCGACGTGACGGGCGCGCTGAAGGGCAAGGGCGTGCGCAGCGTCTTCGCTCCCACCGCCGATGCGGGGGCGATCCTGGCCGGCTCGAAGGACCCGGAGCCGTTCGTGGCGCACGTCGCGACGGGCGACTGCCTGACGGTGAACTTCACGAACCAGATGGCCCTCGGCCGGGCCTCGTTCCATGTGTCCAAGCTCGACCACGCGCCGGATTCCGCCGGTGTCGACGTCGGCTTCAACTCCGAGCAGACGGTCGCCCCGGGTGGTAGGAAGACGTACCGCTACTTCGTCGACGACCGCAAGGTCGGCAGCGCGCTGGTCGACGACGGCGGCGATCCGCAGAGCGGGCAGCTGGGGCTCTACGGCGCGATCGAGGTCGCTCCCGTCGGCTCGACGTTCACGAACCCCGTCAGCGGGGATCCCGTGAGCATCGGCGCCCAGGTCGACGTCCACGCACCGGGCTCGCCGGGCTACCGCGACTTCACGATCGCGATGGCCGACCAGGACCCGATCATCGGCGGCAGCTTCATGCCCTACCCGACCGCTGTGAAGGACCCGGCGCTGATCAACTACCGGGCCGCCAGGGGCCGCGGAGATGACGCCAACACGTTCAGCTCGGCGGCGCACGGCGACCCCGGCACGCCGCTGCTGAAGGCGTACGCGGGTGACCCGACGAAGGTGCACTTCCTCGTCGCCCCCGGCAGCGAGCAGATGCACGTCATGAACCTCGGCGGGCAGTCCTGGACGTTTGATCCGGAGATCCCCAACTCCCAGGCGATTCAGAACCAGGGTGTCGGCCCGCACGAGACGTTCGATGCCGAGCTGGTCGGTGGCGCCGGCGGCCTCGCTCGTACCCGTGGAGACTTCTTCTACGGCGACGCGCGGCGGCCGTTCACGCAGGCCGGCATGTGGGGCCTGATGCGCGTCATGTCAGACCCCAGTTGCCCGATCAAGCCGCTGGACGGTCTGACCTGCAACGGCCAGGATTCGATCATCTTCGATCCCGTGGCCGCGCAGAACCTGCCGCGACCAGGCGAGCCCGCCGGCGGATTCCCCGACAACCCGAGCACCGGGGCCCTCGCGGCCGCGTCGAGCACCGGCTCGTCCGTCGGTGCCGGACCGAGCGGCAAGGCATCCGGCACGCTGAAGTCCGCGCGCCGGCTCATCATCGCCAAGCGGCTCGCGTTGCGGACGTTC
>JBKJLN010000509.1:0-4563 GCA_046596935.1 Acidimicrobiales bacterium | reverse complement strand
CGAGACTTCGACGGGTAACGAGTCGCGCTCGGCATCCGACCAGCCACCCTCCGGGCCGATCAACACGACGCGATGGTCGAGCGAGGGGGCGGCACCTCCGGCGTCGGCTCGGGCCAGCGATGGGCCCTCTGCGGCCACGAGCCGATCGAAGGTCGTGAGTACTTCCACCGCCGGCAGCCAACGCTGTCGGGACTGCATCGCCGCCTCGTGGGCCACGGTGCGGAGCCGGTCGAGATTCCGCTTCGCCTTCGCCTCGTCCCAACGCACGACCGACCGTTCGGCCACAAAGGGAATGACGCGGTCGACCCCGCATTCCGTGAGCTTCTGGACGATCCACTCCGGCCGCTCGCCCTTCACCAGAGCGAATGCGATGCCGATCGACGGCTGCCGCGCAGCTTGGCGATCAATGTCGCTGACCGGCTCGAGCCCTCCTCCGGCGACGAAGGTGCAGCTGCGCTGTCCGCCCATCCCGTCCGATGCGGTGACCGCCTCGCCGGTTCGCAACCGCAAGACCCGCTCGAGATGATGGCGATCGTCGTCGCCGATCGCGGGATGGTCGAGGTCGTCGACGAAGACGTGGGCGACCGCCCGCCCGTCCGCCGGGTCAATGCTGGGCATCTCAGCCTCCCCGAACCGACGCCACCGACCTGGCCCGGACGGTCGTCGATCTTGCGACCCCGGGAATGGCTCGGGCAAAGATGTGGTCGACCTCGGCCGCCGCGACAACCGTGACGAAGCGCCCCGAGGTGACGGCCTGTCCATCCCATGAGCGATAGCCGGCGGGACGCCGTTCGTCGTCGAACGCCAGCGCCACGTAGGTCTCGGCCCGCCGTGGATCGAGGGTCACGGTTCCGTTTGTTTCGTAGAAGGCAGCGTCGTCGATGGCAGCCGCAGCCGCGTCGTTGGCGACCGCGGCCGTTCGATTCGAGAGATCTCGGGCGGCCAAGAACACCACGGCCGAGTCGACGGCGATTGCGCCAAGGATGAACAACACCAGGAGCCCGGCCGGGACCAGCATCAGCACCGACCCGTCGTCGCCCCGGCGCCACCGGTTCGCCCGGTGGGTTCGCAGCGTCACGGCCTCAGGCCGTCTGGGCAGGCCCCGCCCGCCGGGAGCCCCGAGCGGTACGGATCGACGATCTCGCTGTGGCGCCCGACCGCAGTAAACCCGTGGCCGTATCGCCCCAGGATCGGGATGATGACGAGCGGGACGGGATAGGCAACGCGGATGGACACTGGCGCGCAACGCTCGAGCACGGCTGACTCCGGAGTGAATTCCATGCGATCTGGGTCGCGCCCGTACCCTGCGATGGCGTCGCGTGCTGCCGACTCGGCGGCAACCAACGCCTCCGCCGGAGACGAGGCGTCCGCCTCCACGAACGCACGCGTGGCCTCCCGGGCGGCGGAGCCCGCCGCCATTTTGGCGTCGATCGCCGCCCACGCATTCGCGATCACGAGAGTACCGAGCACGAACACGAGAACGCCGAACACCACGCCCTCGATGCCACCGACCTGACCGGACTCGTCGCCGCCACTGTCGGTGTCGTCGGTGATCATCGCTCGCGCTCGATGCGAACTCTCGCCGTGCGTTCGATGCGGTCGAATCCGAGCGGTTGGCGAAGTGAGGGGGGAAGGAACCCTGGGTTCACGGCGCTGACGGTGAGGATGACGTCTCGATCATTGGGGTCGTCCTGCCACGCCACGTCGAGTCGCTCGCGCCCGTAGCGACCCAGCACCGATCGCACATGGGCTTCGGCCGCTGCGCGAGCTTCGGGGTCGGACCTCGCATCGAATCCCGCCGCCAGGCGGGCGCCGTCGTAGGCCGCAGCCGTGACTGCCGATGTCGCATAGAGGTTGAAGAGCACCTGGACCGCGACCAGGAGCAGGAGGAGGAAGGTCAGGACGCCGATCAGCGTCGAGAGCAGTCCGACGCCAGCATCGCTAGGAGCAGGGTCTATTGCCCGATCTGCTCGACCTGGTTGTCGACCTTCTTCTGGGTGTTGCCGAGCGTCGCCTTGAACCCGACCCAGACGACCACGCCGAGGAAGGCCATGATCAGCACGGCGATGGCGGTCGAGATGACCCCTTCGCCGCGTTCGTCCTGCCGACGTCGCGACTTCGTCGCCGGCCCGGTGAAGGCGTAGAGCTGCCACACATAGAGGCGGAGGAGTTGGTCGCTCATGGAAGTGGGTCCTTTCGCTGCGATCGAAGAACATTCGAGACGGGGTCGTCACGAACCGGAGAAGAGGCGGAGCGCCTCGATGAAGGGGATGGCCAGGAAGATGACGCCCGGCACCAGGGTGGCGACGGTGACGGGGATCCAGACGGACTGACTCCGCCGTTCCATCGTCTCCACCAGCTCGCGCTGGACGTCGCGACGGATCGACCTGGCCTCGTCGGAGATCAGCCGGCCGAGATCACTGGCTTGGCGGTCGAGGGCCAGGATGGGCACCAGGCGATCCAGGGCCGGAACGCCTGCGAGCTCGGCCCACTCCCGGAGCGCCTCGGCTTCGGTGAGACCCTGGCGCGTGCGGGCGGTGACTCGGCGCAGATCCTCCGCGCACACTCCAGCCCCGCGAACGGCGAGGCGGCTGATGGCCGAACCGAGGGAGTAGCCGGCGGAGACGAGCATCGCCAATTGTTCGGCGACGATCGGCAACTCCAGGAAGAGCCGGCGTTGGCGTTTGGTCGAAGCGGCGACGACCTGTTGCTCGAGCACCAAAAAGGTGAGGAGTGGCGCGCCAAGAAGAAGGAGGAAGACGAGGGGTGCCGGAGGACGCGCCACTGCGGCCAGAGCGGCTCCGAGTCCGAGTATGCCGGTCATCCAGCCGACCTGGCGCGTGCGGAACTGGGTGACGTCGACCGGCGAGTGCAGGCGCGCCAGCTTGCGAGCCAGGTCCTCCCGCACGCCGAAAAGCCGTGCCAACTGCTCACCCAGCGAACGAGAGAGCGGTCCGACCACATCGCGGAATGTCGTCATCGACCACAGGCCCGACGAGGTGGTGGCGCCGAGGCCGCCGGGCACGTAGGGGCGGAGCCTCTCGACCAGGGCCGGTCGCGAAAACCAGCGAAGCCGGCTGAGGAGGAGGGTGCTACCGACCCAGAGCGAGAGGGCGGCGCCGACGGCGAGGCGCATCAGAAGACCCGCTCTTGATCGGGGAGTCGCAACAGGCGCCCGGCCCACGCCCAACATCCGACGATCACAAGGAGACCGAAGGCGACCAGGACCTGACCGATCGGCGTCTGGTAGGCCTCCCGGCCCGTCCCGATGGACAAGCCTGCGAGTGCCATGCCGATCGGCACCACAAGGACGAATCGGCGAGCGAAGCGAACACCAGCTTGTTTTGCGTAGGCATCGCGCCGACCTTGTTGATCCTGGGTGCGGTCTTCGACGAGTGCGGCCAAGCGACGGTCGACGTCGGAGCCGCCGATCTCGTGGGCAACGAGCAACGTCTCGCAGACGGCATCCGCAGTCGGGTCGGCCAGCTTGGCTCGCAGCACGGTGGTGGCCCGGCCGAAGTCGGTGGTGATCAGCCACTCGCGTTCGGCGGCGGCGAAGGCCGGCCGGAGATCGGCCGGAGCGCGCCGCCCGACCTCGAGCAGTGCCTGCGGCAATGACCGGCCAGCTCCGCCCGTCAACAGGCGGATCTCCTCGATCAGACGGGGCCAGGCGTCGCTCGACAGACGACGACGTTGCTCGCGTCGATTTCTTGACGATGCGAGCGGGAGCGTCGCCCCAAAGATCCCGCTCACGAGCGCAGGAAGGGCACCGCCGAACAGGGCAAAGGCCAGCAGCGCACCGACCACGAAGAGCAGCGACATGACAGAGACGAACTCGGCCGGTCGGACGTTCTCGAGGCCAGCGTCGTCGAGCCACTTCTTTCCGGGCAAGATCCGCCGATTCGCCGTTCCGGACGCGCTTGTGGGCGTATCGACGGACGCGGGCCGTGGGCTGAACCCCACACCCGTCCAGCCGAAGGCGACGGCTGTGTAGAGGAGGTAGACGCCAAGGGCTCCGGTGGTGGCGACGACCAGACCAGTCATCAGGCGCCGTTCCCGAGGAGCGAGCGGACGTCATACCCGGCGAGTTCCAGCGGGCGGACGAGCCGCGCCGGCAGATTCCCCGTCCAGTGCAACGGGCCGTCGGCGCGATCCCGTTGGAAGAGTTCCGACACCGTGAAGTTGACGGCATCGCGCCCTGCCTGCAGGTCTTCGACGGCCACGACCTCGGTCACCTGTGGCACGTCTGCTCGGCGACCGCAATGCACGACGACGTCGATGGACTCGCTCACCAAGCTGTTGAGCGCTGACATCGGCAGTGCACTGGTGGAATCCGAGAGCTGACAGATGAATCGAAGGCGGGTCAGGGCCTGACGCGCGGATCCGGCGTGGATGGTCGTGAACCCCTTCACGCCCGACGACAAAGTGAGAAGAAGTGGGAGAGCTTCGCGATCTCTCACTTCGCCGACGATCGCGATGTCAGGCGCCATGCGCAGGAAGCCGGCGACCAGTCGGCGGAGGTCGACCTCGCGTCGGTCAGCTCGCGTCGGCCGGGTCTGCATG
>JBKJLN010000420.1:0-7860 GCA_046596935.1 Acidimicrobiales bacterium | reverse complement strand
GAGCCCGAGGGCGGGCTGACGGCGTCGCAACTCGACGAAGCCCGAGCGCTGGCCTTCGATGCTCTCGTTCGATTCCGCGACCGGGGCTCCGTGCCGCCGGCCCGACCCGACGAGGGGCAGCTGCGGCGGTTGATGGCGTTCCTCGTGAGCGAGGCCAACGTCGGCGAATCGTTCGAGCTCCTGCGGGAGGAACTGGCTGTGGCCGGCGACGATCTCCGTGCTCCGGGATGGACGAAGGACGCCGTCGCCCCCGACGCCGAGTTCACCGTCGCCATCGTGGGCGCGGGGATGTCGGGCATCCTTGCCGCCCACCGCCTGCAGCAAGCGGGGGTGCCCTTTGTCGTCCTGGAGAAGAACGACGATGTCGGTGGCACCTGGTTCGAGAACACGTACCCCGGCTGTCGGGTCGACGTCACCAACCACCTCTACAGCTACTCGTTCGCCCAGGCCGTTTGGCCGAACCACTTCAGCGCTCAGGGTTCGCTCCTCGAGTACTTCCGCGACTGCGCCGAGGCCTTCGGGATCCGTCCGCACATTCGTTTCGGCACCGAGGTGACCTCGGCGACCTTCGACGACGCGCGCTGCACCTGGACCCTCCGCATGACGTCGGTGGAACGAGGCGATGAGACCCTCGAGGTCGAAGCCCTCGTGAGTGCCGTCGGCCAGCTGAACCGACCCAAGCTGCCCGACATCGCCGGGCTCGAGCGCTTCGAGGGACCGGCCTTCCACTCGGCTCGCTGGGAGCACGACGTCGACCTTCGGGGCAAGCGCGTCGCCGTGATCGGTACCGGAGCAAGTGCCGCGCAGTTCATCCCTGAAATCGCCGGCGACGTCGCCGAGCTCACCATCTTCCAGCGCACCGCCAACTGGTTGGTGCCGACGCCCGAGTACCACGAAGAGGTGTCGACTGGCCTGCGGTGGCTCCTCGACTCCGTGCCTTCGTACGGCGAGTGGTACCGCCTCTGGCTGTTCTGGCGCACTCACGAAGGCCTCCTTCCAGCGGCGGTCGTCGATCCCGACTGGGAGCCGCAGGAACGGTCTGTGAGCGAACAGAACGACCTCATCCGCCAGCTTCTGACGGGCTATCTGCAACTCGAGTTCGCGGGCGCTCCCGAGCTGATCGACCAAGTCGTCCCCGACTATCCGCCCATTGCCAAGCGCATCATCCGCGACAACGGCATCTGGGCGAGGACGCTGTCGGCCGAGCACGTGCACCTCGTGTCCGACCCGATCGCCGAGATCACCAGAACCGGCGTGGTCACCCGTGACGGCAAGACCCATGACGTCGACGTCTTGATCTACGGCACCGGCTTCGACGCCTCCCACTTCCTCTCGCCGATGCAGGTGACCGGCCGGGGCGGTGTCGACCTCCACGAGACGTGGAAGGGCGACGCCCGGGCTTACCTCGGCATCACCGTGCCTGACTTCCCCAACCTGTTCTGCCTCTACGGGCCGAACACGAACATCGTGATCAACGGCAGCATCATCTACTTCTCGGAGTGCGAGGTGCGCTACGTGCTGGAGTCGATCCGGTTGCTCCTCGAGGGAGGTCATGCAGCCATGAACTGCCGTTCCGACGTCCATGACGAGTTCAACGTGCGGATCGATGCCGCCAACCGGACCATGGCCTGGGGCGCCTCATCGGTGAGCAGTTGGTACAAGAACGACCTCGGTCGCGTCGCTCAGAACTGGCCGTTCTCGTTGGCGGAGTACTGGGAGCAGACCCGCCACGTCCGTCTCGACGACTACGAACTGCTCATGCCGGCGGTCGCCAGCCAACCCGCAGAGATCGCCTGAAGGTGGATGCCGACATCGCTCGGGAAGCGGCTCGCCGGCGCACCTTCGCCATCATCAGCCACCCGGATGCAGGCAAGACGACCCTGACCGAGAAGTTCCTGCTCTACGCCGGGGCCGTCTCCGAGGCCGGGGCGGTCAAAGCCCGCGCCGGCCGGCGTTCGGCGACCTCCGACTGGATGGCCATGGAGCAGGAGCGTGGCATCTCCATCACCTCGACGGTCTTGCAATTCACCTACCGCGACCACGTCATCAACCTGCTCGACACGCCCGGCCACCGGGACTTCTCCGAGGACACTTACCGGGTGTTGGCGGCCGCCGATGCGGCGGTGATGGTCCTCGACGTGGCCAAGGGAATCGAGGCCCAGACGCTCAAGTTGTTCGAGGTCTGCCGCGCCCGCAACATCCCGATTCTCACCTTTCTCAACAAGTACGACCGCCCGGGTCGTGAACCCCTCGAACTCCTCGACGAGATCGAGAAGCAGATCAAGCTTCGCCCGACCCCGGTCACGTGGCCCGTTGGGATCCCCGGTGACTTCCGCGGCGTGCTCGACCGTCGAACCGGCGATTTCATTCGCTTCACCCGCACTGCCCGCGGGGCGACCGCCGCGCCAGAGGAACTCGTTCACGCAGCCGACGCCTCCTCGCAGGAAGGCGACGCCTGGGAGCACGCGTTCGAGGAGGCGTCCCTTCTCGACGAGGTCGGTGCCAACCTCGACATGGAGGAGTTCCTGGCGGGCGAATCGAGCCCGTTGTTCGTCGGATCGGCGCTGACCAACTTTGGCGTCCGCCACCTGCTCGACGCCATCGTCGACTTCGCGCCTTCGCCGACGCCGCGCGCCGATGCCGAAGGAATCGAACGGCCGCTGGCGACGCCCTTCTCGGGGTTCGTCTTCAAGATCCAGGCGAACATGAACCCGGGACATCGCGACCACATTGCGTTCGTGCGCGTCTGCTCCGGCCGGTTCGAGCGGGGCATGACCGTCACCCATGGCCGGACGGGGAAACCCTTCGCCACCAAGTACGTGACGTCGGTCTTCGGTGCCGACCGCGACACCATCGACGAGGCCTTTCCTGGCGACGTCATCGGTCTGGTGAATGCCAGCGACCTGGCCATCGGCGACACCCTCTACGCCGAAGGTCCCGTGCGGTATCCCCCGATCCCGACGTTCGCCCCCGAGCTGTTCGCCGCCGCCCGCGCCCTCGACACGTCGCGTTACAAGCAGTTCCGCCGAGGTCTCGAGCAACTCGAGCAGGAGGGGGTGGTCCAGGTGCTGCGGGATCCCGACGGCGATCCGACGCCGATCCTCGCCGCCGTCGGCCAGATGCAGTTCGAGGTCTTCGCCCACCGTCTCGAGCACGAGTTCGGCGCCAAGGTCGAGTTGCTCCAGACGCCCCACCGCCTGGCTCGACGTGTCGACGCCGCAACGGCAATCGAACTCCAAGCCGCAACCCGAACGAAGATTCTCACCCGTCGCGACGGCGCCCTCTTGGCCCTGTTCGAGAACGAATACCGCCTTCAGCGCCTCGAGGCTGACCATCCCGAATGGCGGCTCGATCCGATCCTCGTCGACTGACCCCGTAGCCTCGCCGCCCATGACGCGCCGTACCAAGATCGTGGCCACCATCGGGCCGGCCTCCGAGAGCCCGGAGAAGCTGACGGCGCTGGCCGAAGCGGGGATGGACATGGCCCGGCTCTCGCTGTCGCACGGTCCGCTCGACGAGACCCTCGAACGAATGAAGCGGATTCGCGAGGTATCGCAACGAACCCGCCGGTTCATCGGCGTCATGGCCGACCTCCCCGGCCCCAAGATCCGAGCGGCGGAATTTCCCGACGGTGGGAGCCGACTCGAGCAGGACCACATGGTGGATCTGGTCCCCGCCGGCCCGGGGGACACGAGTTCCGAGGCTCGCATCGCCGTCGACCACGGGCCCCTGCTCGAGGAGATCGTTGCTGGCGACGCCATCGCCCTCGGGGACGGCGGCATCCAACTCCGCGTCGAGGACGTCGACGGCGGCCGGGTACGGGCTCGCGTCCTCACCGGCGGTCTGGCCCAGGGCCGGCCGGGTGTGTCCTTCCCGCCGGGGCGGTCATCGCTGTCTTCACCCACCCCCGCCGACCTCCGCCTCCTCGAGGCCCTGGTCGACGCCGGCGTCGATGCGGTCGCCATCTCCTTCGTTCGATCCAGCCATGACATGGACGTCGCCCGGTCGGTGCGGCCCGACACGATGTTGATCGCCAAGATCGAGACGCCCGAGGCGGTCAACGTCCTGCCCGAGATCATTGCCGCGTCCGACGGCGTGATGGTCGCTCGTGGTGACCTCGGTCTGCGCTGCGCGCTCGAAGATGTGCCGCACCACCAGAAGCGGATCATTCGCACGGGTGTTGCCTTCGGGCGTCCGGTCATCACCGCCACCCAGATGCTCGAGTCGATGATCACCGCACCGACGCCGACGCGGGCCGAGGTCACCGACATCGCCAACGCAGTGTTCGACGGCACCTCGGCACTGATGCTCTCGGCCGAGACGGCCATCGGGCACCATCCGGTCTCGGCGGTGGCGACGATGGCGCGTGTCGCCGCCCGAGCCGAGCAGGAGTTCGACTACCAGGGGTGGGGTCGCACCCTCGGCCGGCTCCAGACGATCGAGGCGTCGAAGTCGCCCGTCGAGGTGCGAATCACCGCAGCCGTGTCGGCGGCGGCCTGGCGAGCGGCGGTCGACGCCGACGTCTCTGCGATCATCGCCTGCACGTACAGCGGCGACACGGCCAGAGCCATCTCGCGATTCCGTCCGAAGATGCCGATCATCGCTGCGACCCCCTCGACGAGGACGGCCCAGCAACTCTCGGTGGCGTGGGGCATCACCCCCGTCCTGATCGAGCACCACGAGACCACCGACGACATTGTGTGGTTCGCCGTGCAGAAGGCGGTCGAAGCCGGCGTTGCCCGTCCCGGCGACATCGTCGCGGTGCTGGTCGGTTCGCCCCAGGACGAGGATCCGACGACCGACACCCTCCGCCTCGTCCGGGTGCGCTGATCAGGTAATCAGCAGCAGCCGGTGACCGAGGGTTCGCCGGCATCGATGTCGGCGAGCTCCTCGACGGCGCAGGCACCTGCCCCGCAGACTCCGGACTCGGGCCCCGGGTCGCGCAGGCCGCTCCCGGCGACGTCGGAGTCGGCAATCACGGTGTAGATCTCCCACGGCGCCCCGTCGGGATCGTTCACCCAGACCTTTTCCTGCTGGGCGTAACAACAGACACCGGATTCGTCGGCAGTGGCGAGGCCGTCACCTTCGAGTCGCCGCTGCGCGTCGGCCACCTCGGCCGTCGAGAAGACCTCGACGCCCAGGTGGTTCAACGTGCCGGCGGCATTGGCGTTTTCGATGAGGACGAGCTTGAGCGCAGGTTCGTCGATGGCGAAGTTGGCGTATCCGGGCTTGCGTTTTGCCGGCGCCGTACCGAAGAGCTTGGAGTAGAAGTCGACGGCGGCGTCGAGGTCGGTGACGTTGAGGGCGAGCTGGATGCGTGACATGGGTCCTCCGGTGACGGTGTCGTCGAGTACCGTCGTATCGATCGGCATGAATATGAGTGTGCACCGAAGATCGATGAGTGTCAATATGTTCTTGCCACGTGAAACCCAGATGGAGGACGTCTTGACGGTCAACGCAAAGAGTCGCGTCGTGAAGCGCTGCTGCGCCCCGGTGCTCAACTCGGACCTCTCCGACGCCCAGTCCAATGAGCTCGCCGCCGCCTTCCGGGTGTTGGCGGATCCTGCGAGGCTGCGACTTCTCTCCATCATCGCCAGCACCGACGAGTCGTGTGCCTGCGATCTCCTGGAGCCGATCGGGAAATCGCAGCCGACGGTGAGTCACCACCTCTCCGTGCTCACCGACGCCGGCTTCCTTGTCCGGGAGAAGCGTGGCAAGTGGGCCTACTACCGCGTGGTTCCTGCTCGTCTCGCCATCCTCCGGGAAGCGCTCGTGGTGCCGGAGCATGTGACCAACTGAGGCAAGGTCGAACCTTCAGCCCGATATGGCAAGTACCGGGCGCCCCCGGGTATGCGGTCGGTTCCGCTTCTCAGCGACAGCTTCGACAGTGTCGCTGAGATGCGGAACCCACACGTCACCCATGGCAAGCCGTCTTGGCGGTTTTCGCGCGAGCGTTGCCGGCATGCCCTCCCACACCCCGCTGAGTTGCCCTGCCTGCCGTGCGATCGACCGAGCCGACGGAGTGGAGGACGGGCAATTGCACAAGTCCGCCGAGTTCTACGTTCGTGATGAACGGCGACTGCTCGTGTCGATCCTCAACGCTCAGGACCATGCTGCCGAGAGGATCACGAACTTCGCCGGTTCTCTGCCCTTCATCTACATCCACGCTGGATGGTTTGCACTCTGGATAGCCATCAACGTCGGGCTGGCGGGCATCAACCACGAATTCGACCGTTTCCCGTTCGGCTTGCTGACGATGATCGTCAGTCTGGAGGCCATCTTCCTCTCGACCTTCGTCATGGTCACCCAGAACCGCCAAGCGGCACGTTCTGACATTCGCAGCGAGCTCGACTTCGAGACAAATCTCCGCTCCGAGATCTGGGCCGTCCACATCGGCGCCGCCCTCAACATCGACGTCAGCCACGTCGAGAAGGTCGTCGACGAGGCCATCGCCGGAGCCAAGACGCAGCTGGAATCGGCCGGACGCCGCTGACGGCACCGTCCGCTGATCCGGGCAGCTGCCGCTCGGTCGGGACTGCTGCTGTCTGCAAGATGCTGGAAGTGAGAAGTGCAGTGAGCCGACTTGTAAGCGGGGTTCTGTTCACCGGGCCCTTGCGGGGATCCGGATCGGTGACCATCCATCTGTGCGGCCTACCTGGGGATTCGGACGGGCCGCCCTTCCCCGACTTGGCCTTGCTCCGAGTGGGGTTTGCCGAGCCGACCGGGTCACCCCGGCCGCTGGTGCGCTCTTACCGCACCGTTTCACCCTCACCTGTGCCCGGTCACCCGGGCCATCGGCGGTCTGTTCTCTGTGGCACTTTCCTGCGGATCGCTCCGACTGGCCGTTAGCCAGCACCCTGCCCTTTGGAGCCCCGACCTTCCTCGACCCGGTCACGCCGGGCCGCGACCACCCGGCCGGCTCGCTGCCCGCACAGTCTCCCACACGCGGTCGATGACTAGCCCGTTTGGGTGGTGGGCTTCGACTCCGCCGAACTCTGCGTGTACGACGAAGGGGGCAAGACCTGGCGGCAGGCTTACCACCAAGGCCTCCTCATCGATGGCTGCGAGACGAAACATCCGATCGACGTGGGCCTAGCCGGGCGGGTCTATGCGAGCGAGCACACGATTGTCGAACAGGACTAGGCCTCCTGGGACGAGGGTGTCGCCATCGTTCGCGACGTCGGTCTCGTCGGCACGGTGGGATGCCCGGTGTGGTCGGCGGGCGAGCTGGCGGGCGTGTTGATCGCTGGACGACGTGACACTGGCGCGGGACCGTCGGAGGTCGAATGCCTCGAGCTCCTGGCTGCGCAGGCGGGGGCGGCTCTGGTCGTCACGCGGCGATATGCGAGCGACAGTCCTTCGAACAAGAATTGAGGCCGGCGACGCGTTGCTCCGGCTGGTGAGCGACCGCCTGCTCCGTTGTATCAATGGACGCCGAAGGCCTGGATCGCTTGGATCAGGAGAGCGACCTGCGCTGCGCGGTCCGGGCCGGCGAGTTCCACCTGGTGTACCAGCCGGTGGTCGATCTGGCCTCGGGCTGCATGACCGGCGTGGAGGCGCTGCTCCGCTGGGATCACCCCACGCGCGGCCCGGTTTCGACCCGGCCCAAGCTGTGGCCACCATGGCTGCCACCGGAGCGCTCGGTGTGTCGTTCGCCCTCGATGACTTCGGCCAGGGCTATTCGTCGCTCAGCTACCGCAAGCTGTTGCCCCTCCAGGTGATCAAGATCGATCGATCGTTCGTCGATGGGCTGGCCGGAAGCGCGGCGGACAAGGCTTCCTGTTCTCCCGTCCCGTGCTCCCGGCAGCCATCGTCGAGATGGCCGGCCGCCCGGTGCTGGCCGGGCGCCACCTGCACGTG
>JBKJLN010000246.1:0-6028 GCA_046596935.1 Acidimicrobiales bacterium | reverse complement strand
ATGTCGTCGTCCTCGCGGCCCCTGCCACCCCAGAGACGCGACACCTCGTCGACGCCAGGTTCCTGGCCGCTATGAAACCCGGGAGCCTGTTGGTCAACATCGCCCGAGGCGCCCTGGTCGACGAGGGCGCCCTCCTGGCGGCGCTCGACGCCGGCACATCCCTCGACGCGGCTGCGCTCGACGTCACCGAAATCGAGCCGCTGCCCGCCGACTCGCCGCTCTGGGGGCACCCGAAGGTGACCATCACCCCGCACGACGCTGCCGGCGGCGCCGGCCGCCTCGATCGTGGCGCATCGCTCTTCGTCGAGAACCTCCGCCGCTATCGCAGCGGCGAAGACCTCCTCCACGAGGTCCGCCTCGCGGACCTCCCCGAATAACGAGCGCAGTGCAAAGCCACAACGGCCAGCAACGGGCAGCGTCGGGAGCGCCAGCGAGCAGCTGCCAGCCGAGCGGCAAGGAGCGCCAGCGACGCAGAGCGAGGCCAAACAACAACGCGATGATGCCGCCCTCAGGGAGGGCGGCATCATCAGCATTTGTCTTGCTACGAGCTACGAACTACTTGGCGGATTCAGCAGCTTCCTGCTCGAGTTCCTTGGCCTTGGCCTTGGCCTCGTGGGCCTTGGCCTCGGCGCGAGCCTCGGTCGCTTCGACCTCGGCCTTGCCCTTTTCCTTCTGGGCCTGGCCCTCCTCCTGCAGGTCGGTGTTGTCGGTCAGGTCGCCAATGGCTTCCTTGGCCTTGCCCTTGAGCTCCTCGAAGGCGCCCATCAGGCGCTCTTGGCGTGCTGGGCGGCCTTCTGCTTCTGCTCGAACAGCTCAGCCTTGGCTTCCTTCGCCTCGGCCTTGATCTCCGAGCGCAGCGCGCGGAGCTGCTCGGTGGCCCGCTCCTGCTGCGACTCACCCTCCTGGGCGAGCTTGTCGTTGCCGATCACGGTGCCGGCGATTTCCTTGTAGAGGCCGAAGGTCTTGTCGCCGAGGCCCCTGAGCTTGTTCAGGTCAATGTTGGCAATTTGCATGAAGAGACCATTCCCCAGTTCGCAGACCGCAAACTGCAGCTAGCACCTTTCCAGGCGTGGCGTGACCGAAGTCACGACGATCGCGGGACGTCCTTCCACGGCAGGTTTTTGGAGGCGTCGGGTTCGCGAGGCAGGCCGAGCACCCGGTCCCCCAGGATGTTCCGCATCACCTCTGACGTTCCGCCCTCGATGGTGTTCGCCCTGGAGCGGAGGAAGCCCCGGACGCGAGCGTTGGTGGCTCCGTCATCGGCGCTCCACGCCATGCCTCCGGCACCGAGGATGTCCATGGCCAGGTTCTGCAGACGCTGGTTGTATTCGGCTTGGAAGAGCTTGGTCACCGAACCCTCGGGACCGGCCGCACCGGCCTTTCGCTTCGCCGCCGCCCGGTAGTTCGTGATCTTCAGCACCCGACCCTCGATCACGGCTTGGACGAGACGCTGGCGGATGGAGGCATCGTCCCAGGCGCCGCTGTCTCGAGCGAAGGCCACGAGTTCCTCCACCGGACCGCCGCCGACATTCCCCGACCCCGACGGCGATCCGCCACCGGACAGGGCTACCCGCTCGTTCATCAGGGTGGTCGTGGCCACGGCCCAGCCGTCGCCCTCGGCACCCAGTCGGTGGGAATCCGGAATGCGGACGTCGGTGAAGAAGACCTCGTTGAACTCGGCGTCTCCGGTGATCTGCCGCAACGGGCGTACCTCCACCCCGGGCGCCTTCATGTCGACGATGAAGTACGACAGGCCGCGGTGCTTGGGGGCGTCCGGGTCGGTCCGGGCCACCAGGAGACCGAAGGAGGAGATATGGGCCAGGGTCGTCCATACCTTCTGGCCGTTGACGACCCACTCGTCGCCGTCGCGCACCGCTCGCGTGGCCAGCCCGGCCACGTCGGAGCCGGCGCCGGGTTCGGAGAACATCTGGCACCAGATCTCTCGGTTCTGCGCCATGGGCGGGAGATAGCGCTTCTTCAGTTCCTCCGAACCCCACTGCATGATCGTCGGCGCACCCATGCCCAAACCGATCACGTTGAACGAACGCGGGACCTGGTACTGGCCTTTCAGCTCGTCGACGATGCGGGCCTGGGCGACGTCGAGACCGGCGCCGCCGTACTCCGTCGGCCACGTCGGTTGGGCCCACCCGGCCTCCCCGATGGCGACGAGGAACGCTTGGGAGTCGAGCGTGCGACGGACGGCACGCAGGCCCTCGTCGTCGCCCGCGTCGACGGCTTCCACCCAGCCGGACGGCAGGTGCCCCTGTAGCCACGAGAGAAACTGCTCTCGGACCTCAGTGTCGCTGCGGGTGCCCTGCTGTTCGGTGATCGCCATCATCCGACCGTACCGCCTCGCCTGGCGGGGGACGACCCCCGAGCGAAGGCGCCTACCGAGGAACGGTCAGGCCTTGTCCTTCTTCATCGAGGCGGTGGCCCGGTCGGAGTTCGCCGGTCGATCCGCCTTGTTCGCCGCCTTCTCGGCGTTCGCTTCCGCCTTGTCTGCTGCCTTCTCGGCGCTCGCCTCCGCCTTGTTGGCGACCTGCTCGGCGTTCGCTTCCAACTTGTTCGCAGCCTTCTGGAACCGGTCGGCGGACGTTCCTCCCGCAGTCGGCGCCGATGCAGAACCTCGACCACCTTTCGGACCGGCGGTCGTCGGGGAATTCGGCGTCGCCGGCTTCAACGGCCGCGTGGGTTGTTTGGTAGGCCCGGCCGCGACATCCAACCCGGGTGCGAGAAGCGGCGCCACGGGCGAAGCCAACAGCGGTGGGGCCCGAGCGGGCAAGGGAGTCGCCAGCAGATCCGATGGGTTCTCGAGGAGAGGCGCGGTCGAAATCGGTGCGATTCGGACGTTGCTAGGTCGTGCGGAAGAACTCGCCGAGTTCGTGGCGTCTGTTGCATTCGCGGGGTTCGTCGAGGCTCGAGCGGATGGGGCGAGGTCGCCCGTGACGAGGTCTGCCGGCGCCACTGGTGCTCCGGCTGCGGCAACCGCACGGCTCGGCCGGACCTGCACGGTGACGCCGGCCTCGCTGGTGGCATCCGGCGAACCCGCCTGTACCGATGCGGGCGCATCGACGAGCGAGAGCCGAGCGCGGAGACTCGACGTCGACGGGCCCACCACCAGGGCCACGACGAGCGCCACCGCCAGCGCGGCGCCGACGACGGGCAACAGTTCGCCCATCGTCCGCCGGCGGGCACCGCCTTTGCTCATCGTGTTCATCCGCACTTCCTGATCACTATTCACTGCACGAGGTAACTAGTCAACCACTCTCCGTGGGAATTACCCATTTGGAGCGTACCCGACGTGGGGTCGAACCAACCCTTTGGTGCAACACGTCCGGCGATGCAGAAGTACCCGGCGCGAGGGGGCGAGACCTGCCTCAACCGTCAAAGCGGTCGAACCGGGACACCGCTTCGATGTGAAAGGTATCGGGAAAGGCGTCGATCAGTTCGATCGAACTGAGCCGGTAGCCGACATCGGCCAACAATCGGGCATCTCGAGCCAGCGACGCCGGATCGCAGCTGACGAGCACGACCCGCCCCGCCGCCATGGCGGTCACGGAGGCGACGCCCGGTTTGGCCAGGCCGCTTCGAGCAGGGTCGGCAACGACGACGTCGATCGGGCGACTCCCGGCTTGCGGCCGCCATCGACCGACCTCGTTCTCGACAACCTCAGCGTCGAGGTGGGCGAGGTTCACTCGGGCGTCGGCGATCGCCGAAGGGTCGTTCTCGATGAGGGTCACGTGGGCTCGACGCGAACCGCCGACCGTCGCCCCGAACAGGCCCACTCCCGCATAGGCGTCGACCAGGTGGCCATCTGCACCGAGCGCATCCCCGACGGCGGTGTCGACAGCGGCGACGAGTTCCTCCGCCGCCACCGGACCCGACTGGAAGAACGATCCGATCGAGACCTGGAAGGTCACTCCGGCGATGCGTTCATGAACGACGGCGTGGCCGCCCACGATGACATCGCGCGGCACCACGACCCGGCGACCACTCGGAACCGCCAGGACCGCCCGCTCGTCGGAGGCGACCCCGACGCGAAGGAGCACCTCCGTGGCGCCGAGAAAACGCCCGTCGACCACCAACTCCTCCAGGCGCGGGTGGGCGGCGAGGCACGTGTCGGTGGCGACGATGTCGTGGGCGCCCCGGCGGCGTTGCCCCGCGCGGCCCTCGGCGTCGACCCCGAGACGGGCCGTCGTCCGGAGCGCAGCTCGGGAGGGACGAAGTCGGGGCGGAGGGAGTTCGTCAGCCGCGAACCGGCCGATCCGGCGAAGGGCGTCGGTCACGATCTGCGCCTTCAGCTCCTGTTGGGCCCCACCTCGCACGTGCTGCCAGGTACAGCCCCCGCAACCTGCGGCCAGCGCTGCGCATGGAGGGGCGATGCGGTCAGGTGAAGGTTCGAGGATGTCGACGGCCACCGCTCGGGCGAAGTCCTTCTTGGCGGACAGAACCTGCGCCCGCACCCGCTCCCCCGGCAGCGCCCCCTCGACGAACACCACCCGACCATCGGCGTCGCGCGCGATGGCGTCGCCGCCGGCCGCCATGGCCGTGGGTGCGAGTTCGAGATCTTCCACACCTCTAGCTTGGACGCGATGCCGGAGATCGTCCTCTCGACGGGCAGCTTCTTCCCCAATACCGAACTCGGGTTCCGAATGGCGGCCGAGCACGGCTATGACGGCGTCGAGGTGATGGTCACCCACGATCGGCGGAGCCAGACGGTGGCTGCGGTCGAGACCTTGACGACGACCTACGCCATGCCGGTGCGGGCGGTGCATGTTCCGTGTCTCGTGGTCTCCCAACACGTCTGGGGGTGGCACCCCGAGACCAAACTGCGTCGGGCGGTCGAGATGGCCATCGCCATCGACGCTCCGACCGTCGTGACCCATCCGCCGTTCCGCTGGCAGCGCGACTACGCCAGTGGGTTCGCGGCACTGGTCGACGAACTCAACGCCATCGACGGCGGCCCGACGGTGACGGTGGAGAACATGTACACCGTCGACGCGCCGCGAGGTCTGCGGCTCGAGCCCTATCTCGGGAACGACGACGAAGCGTTCGCCACCTATCCCGCGCTCACCCTCGACTCGTCCCACGTCGGTGCTGCCCGTCAGGATCTGCTCGAGCGCTACGCCTTCATGGGCGACCGGGTGCGCCACCTGCACCTGTCCGACTCGACGTCGTCCAAAGGTGACGAGCACCTCCCGCCCGGCCAAGGCACGCTCCCCCTCCACGCGCTCGCTGCCGCCATGGTCGCCGACGGCTTCGACGGACAGGTCGTGTTGGAGATCGCCATCGGCCGCCTCCCCGATGGCGTCCGCTCGGCCACCACCCGCGAGTGCCGCGACTGGGCCGCCGACGCCTTCGCCCCCTAGATCCACCGTTTTGGGGACGTCTGTTGCGTTCGGAGCGGGAAAAACGTCCCCAGAACGCATTAATTGAGAACGAGCTCGTCCTCGCCGGTTTCGTCGTCCTGGACGAGGCGAAAGCCGCAGCGTTCGGCCAGCAGGGCGTGGCCCTCGTCCGGGCCGGTGGCGATGAGCTCGTCGTCGGGACGCAGCACCACGTCGGGACGGGGACGGTAGAAGTACCGCCCGCCTCGACGGATGGCGAGCACGAAGAAGCCGGTCTCGGTCTCGAGCCGCAGCTCACCCAACGATCGACCGTCGGATGACGAACCCGCGGCCACGGGCACGCGGACGACGACCTCTTCGGCGTCGCCCAAGGCCAGCGCCAGCACCGGATGGAGCTCCTCGCCCTTCTCGATGAGCCACACCATCTGCTGGGCGGCGTTGCCGATTTCCTCGGCCGCGCGCGACAGGTGCAACAACCCACGGAGCGGCGACGGATCGGCATGATCGGCGGCCGCCCGCAGCACCCACGATTCCAGCCGCTCTCGCATCTGGTCGAGACGATCCTCGAGGTGGTTGACCTCGCTGGCCAGGCCGCGGTCGCGCAGCACGAGGGCCGAGTAGGCCAAACCAACCGCGACCTCGGAGATGTTCTTCATCTCCACGAGGATGTCGATGGCCCG
>JBKJLN010000138.1:0-2516 GCA_046596935.1 Acidimicrobiales bacterium | reverse complement strand
TTCGGCCAAGAAGCATCTCGGCATGTTGTCGGCCGAAGGTGGCGTCGAGATCGAGGTCGTGGCCGAGGACAACCCGGATGCCATCGCCAAGATCCACATCGATCCGGTGGATGGGCTCACCCCCGAGGCGGCGCGCGCCTGGGTCGAGCAGGCAGGCCTCGATCCCAAGGCCACCGACGGGGCCGTCGACATCCTCGTCAAGCTGTACCGCTGCTACACCGAGGGCGATTGCGACCTGGCCGAGATCAACCCGCTGATCCTCACGCCCGATGGCAAGGTGCACGCTCTCGACGCCAAGGTGACGCTCGACGAGAACGCCGCCTACCGCCATCCCGAGTGGGACGAGTACCGCGGCGTCGCCGTGATGGATCCCCGTGAGGAGCTGGCGGCGTCGAAGGGCCTGCAGTATGTCGGCCTCGACGGCGACGTCGGCATCATCGCCAACGGTGCCGGGTTGGCCATGTCGACCTGTGACGTCGTCAACCAGGTCGGTGGCGCTCCGGCGAACTTCCTCGACATTGGCGGCGGCGCATCGGCGGATGTCATGGCCAATGCCCTCGAGGTGATCAACGCCGACGAGAAGGTGAAGTCGATCTTCATCAACATCTTCGGCGGCATCACCAAGGGCGAGGACGTGGCCAACGGCATCGTCCAGGCCCTCGGCCGCGTCGACATCAAGGCACCAATCGTGATTCGCCTCGACGGTACGAACGCCGAGCAGGGTCGGGAGATCCTCAAGTCGCACGAGTCGGACTCGTTGATCTCGCAGCCGACGATGTTGGGAGCGGCCAAGAAGGCCGTCGAACTCGCAGCCGGCTCCGTGCCGAACGGGACAACCGGGAAGGGCAAGTCATGAGCATCTTCGTCGACAAGGACTCGAAGGTCATCGTCCAGGGCATCACCGGTTCCCAGGGCCGTTTCTACGCCCTGCGCAACCGCGACTACGGCACCAAGGTCGTCGGTGGGACGTCGCCGAAGAAGGCCGGCACCGACGTCGAGGGCCTCCCCGTGTTCGCGTCGGTGGCCGAGGCGAAGGAAGCCACCGGCGCCACCGTCTCGATGATCCTGGTTCCCGCGCCCGGCGCGGCGGCGGCGGTGCGAGAGGCCGCAGAGGCCGAGATGGAACTGGTGATCTGCCTCACCGAGGGCGTGCCCGCGCAAGACGAAGCCGCCTACTTCAACGAGGTCAAGCGCAACCATCCCAACGTCCGGCTGCTCGGGCCCAACTGCCCCGGCCTCGTGACCGTCGGGGAGTGCAACATCGGCTTCATCCCCGCCGAGGTGGCTCTTCCGGGCGGACCCGTCGGCATCGTGTCGCGCTCGGGCACGCTCACCTACCAGGCACTGGCCGAGTTGGGCGAGAAGGGCATCGGCGTCACCACCTGCGTCGGCATCGGCGGCGACCCCGTGCCTGGCACGTCGTTCATCGACTGCCTCGAGGCCTTTCAGGCCGACCCCGAGACCAAGGCCGTCATCATGTTCGGTGAGATCAGCGGTACGGCCGAGGAAGAGGCGGCCGACTACATCAAGGCGAACATGGACAAGCCCGTCGCCGCCTACGTCGCCGGCGTCACCGCCCCCCCCGGCAAGAAGATGGGCCACGCCGGCGCCATCGTCTCGGGAGGAAAGGGCACCGCCCAAGGGAAGATGGACGCGCTGCGCGCCGCCGGTGTGCACGTGGGTCTCAACCCCACCGAGGTCGGCGACCTGATCGCCGACATCGTCAAGAACCTCTAAGAGGGAGCGCCCACGACCGACTCGTGGCCTTCCTTGGCGTAGCCGTAGTGGATACGACCGTGGTCGGCGTTGGCCGCCATGATCCCGCCGACGGTGCCGTCGGCCCACGGTGCGCCCGGGATCTTCGACTGCAGATCCTCGTCGCTCAACTCGGACAGGTACTTGAGCGTCTCGGCCCGCACGGCGAGACCGATGCGCACGAGGTCGTTCAGGGACTTGCCACGGTGTTTGTCGGCCCACTCCTCGGTCCAGGCGTGGATGCCGGCCATGATCTCCTCCATCGTCTGGGCCTCCCCGTCCTCGCGCAGCCGCGGCGCCATGCCCTGCTGGCCCTCGAGGTGACGGCGGAACATGGCGTTCCAGTTCTTCTCGATCAACGTGGTGTGGATGAAGTGGTCAGCGAACGACCACGTCTTGTCGGCCTCGTGCTCGCTGGCGGTGCGGGGCGCAGTGAGGTCGTCCTCGCTCATCCCCGAGAGCGTCTCCAACAGCCACGACCGGTCACGGTTGAGCTTGACCTCGATCTCGATGCGGTTCATGACGATTGTCTAGCGCCCGTAGCCTGAACGCATGCGCCGAACGTTGGGGATCGTCGTGGCGTCGCTCGCGTTGGTGGCGGCGTCGTGTTCGAACGGGGGCGAACGCGAGTCGGCTCCCCCGCCGGCAGACGAACCGACGAGCACCACGACCTCGGCCACCTCCACCACCGCAGAGTCGGTCGCCGCCGAGGGCGCGACGACGTCGACCGTCCCGCCAGCGTCGACGACCACGATCGTTCC
>JBKJLN010000116.1:0-3958 GCA_046596935.1 Acidimicrobiales bacterium | reverse complement strand
ACATCGCCCGCATCGTCGCCGAAGCCCCGGCGTGGCTGGCCCGCCCCGGCGTCCTCGTCGTCGAACTGGCGCCCCATCAGGCGGGCGCCGCCATCGGTCTCGCTCGCGACGCGGGCTTCACCTCGGCCGAAGCGCGACTCGACCTCGCCGGGCACGAGCGCATGCTCCTGGCCCGCATCACATGACCGTCACCCGCGTCGAGGATGCGACGGATCCGGGCGCGGTCGCCGAAGCAGTCCTGCGACTGGAGGCCGGAGAGGTCGTCGCCGTGCCGACCGACACGGTCTACGGATTGGCGGTGTCGGCCTTCGTGCCCGGAGCGATCGACCAACTCTTCGTGGCCAAGGAACGTCCGCACACGTTGGAGATCCCGGTGTTGGTGGCTTCACCCGACGACGCCGCCGCCCTCGTCGACGGTGAGATCCCCGGCATCGCACGGTGGTGGATGGATCGGTTCTGGCCCGGCGCACTGACGATCGTCCTCGCCCGCTCTTCCGGGCGACAGAACGTCGATCTCGGCGGCGACGGCTCCACCATCGGCCTGCGCTGCCCTGACTCCCGACTCGTGCGGGAGCTGTGCCGGCGGGTCGGTCCGTTGGCAACGACGTCGGCCAACCTCCACGGCGAGGCCACGCCCCCGACGGCCGCCGGCGTGGCTGCCGCCCTCGATGGCGCCCTCGGCCTCGTCCTCGACGGCGGCACGTGCGAGGGCGCACCCTCGACCGTCGTCGCCATCGACGCCGCCGGCAACCCCCGCATCATCCGCGAAGGCCGCATCCCCTCGAGCGCCCTCACCCCCAGCTGACGAACCACCAACCCGGCGGAGCGTTTGCGTTACGGAAGGGCCGCAGTGGAGCGTTTGGGCAACGGGATCCGTAACGGAAACGCTCCACAGGGCCAGAACCGTTCCGCAAACGCTCCGCCGATCGGCATGGCTTCGCAGCGCCGTGCCGGGGCCGGTCCCTCAGGCGTGGCCGGTGATGACGTAAACGGGGTCGTCGGGCGAGGCGAGGCGGGTGTCGGTGACGCCGGCGAAGCCGGCATTGGCGAAGTAGGCCCGGACGAGGTCGACGTGGTCGGCGTCGCTGCCGTAGCGCCAGAGGGCCACGGCCTTGGTCGGGAAGCAGCGGTTGGAGAAGGCGACGGCGAACGGGCACCCGGGCTGGAGGACCCGGCGAACGTCAGTGAAGACCTCGACCGGCGAGGTGAGGTACTGCACGCTGACGGAGCAGACGGCGCCGGCGAAGGCGGCATCGCTGAAGGGCAAAGCAGGATCGGCGTTCAAGTCATGGACGACGAAGTCGTCGAGTTGGGGATTGGCCGCCATCTCCGCCGCGTTCATCCCGAGGGCGGTGACCGGGCCCAGCCCGTCGAGCGGAAGATGTGAACGCCACGACGACATGAGATCGAGGATGGGCTCGCCCTCCGGCAACGTCGATCCGTAGAACGCCCGCAGGGCTTCGATGGCGCCAGGTTCGAGATGGGTGACGAGTCGATCGACGGCGTAGAAGATGCGGTCGTCCGAGCTGTCGACCCGTGCGAACGGATCCGGGATCTCGCGCTCGCCCTTGCGCCAGGGGCTCACGCCAGGGTGAGTTGGCCGGCGGCGATGGTGGCTGCCCGGCCCTCGACTTCTTCGCTCACCAACATGCCGAGCAAGCCTGGATCGGACGTGTTGGCCCACGTCCGCCGGCCATCGTCGAGGAGGGCGCCGATGATGCCGAGTTGGGGCGAGCCGTCGCGTTCGTGCAGCACCGTCCAGGCCTCGACGGTTGCCGGCCCCTCGTAATCGACGGCGACCTCGCGGGTTGGCGAGGCGTCCACCTCTGCCTGCCCCGATGCCCACTTGAACCCCCCGGCCGGGGGCGTCGTGGAGTAGAGGCCGAGGGCGTGCTTGGTCAGGTACCAACCGTTGGCCGTGACGAGGCCGACGTCGCCGGCGTTCTCTCGCAGCCGATCGACCATCGATGCAATCGAGTGGGTGACGTAGTTGTTGCCGGGCCCGCCACCGAAACACAGGCCCCCCGTGACCGTCGGAGGGCGAGCCGGATCCCAAGCATCGATCCCGAGCTCGAGGGCCGACACCTCGACGGCCGACGGGAAGCAGGAGTAGAGGTCGAGGTGGGCGACGTCGTCGACGCCGAGACCGGACAACTCGAAGGCCGCCCGCCCGCAGGCGGCGATGGCGGGGGCGCGGCCGAGTGACCAACGATCGGAGACGAACCAGTGGTCGGTGGCATCGGCGCCCGCGTGCACGAACACCCACTTGTCAGATGGGATGCCGGCGGCTTCGGCGGCGGCCACCGAGCACACGATCACCGCCGCCGCCTGGTCGACCTGGATGTTGGAGTTCATGAGTTTCGGATACGGGAACCCGATCATCCGGTTGTCGGGCCCGACGGTACGGATCTCTTCGGCTGACTTCGGCTCCGGCGACCAGGCGTACGGGTTGGTCGCCGCCACGTCCGAGAACCGTGCCCAGAGCTGGGACACACGCACCTGATGCTCGGCCACGGACTCGCCGGCTTCCGCTCGCACCGCGCACTCGAAGATCGGATAGATCTGCGTCGGCACCATCATCGATCGCGACAGCTCGAACTCGGTCGTGCCGGGCTTGTCGACGCCGACGACCCGGTCGGGCGTGGCGTCGGCACCCTGCTTTGGCCAGCCCGTCTCCTCGCCGTTCTTGGCCGCCAGCCGCCGGGTGTACATGGCCTCGGCGCCGGTGATGAGGACGACGTCGGAACGGCCCTCGGTGATGGCCAGCGCCGCCTGGTTGACCAGCGTCTGGGGGCTGTTGCCGCCCGTCGTCGTGCGCACCCGCTCCTTCGCCTCGATGCCCAGGAACCCGGCGACGACGGCGGCCGGATCGGGCGCCCGCCACGACATGGCCTCGATGCACTGCAGGGAATCGGCGCGCGCCAGCAACGCCGCACCCCCGTCCCGAGCCCCGCTGTCGTCGGCGGCGAGTCGGAGTGCTTCGGCCATCATCTCGGGCGGCGACGAGAGGCCGACGACCGAGCCGGAGGGCCTCCGGGTGAGCTGTCCGACGCCGACGATGACCGGGAGGCGGGGGTCGAGAGGCACGGGCCGGAGAGTAGTCTCGGCCCCATCGACGTCCTCCTCGTGTGCACCGGCAACATCTGCCGATCGCCCATGGCCGAGGCGCTCCTCCGGGAACGTCTGGCCCGCCGCGGCGTGGCTGCGGGGCCGGAGGGCGGGGGGATCAACGTGCACTCGGCCGGGCTCCTCGACAGCGGCAATTCGGCCAGCGAGAACGGCGTTGTCGTGCTGAAGAGTCGCGGCATCGACATGGCCCCGCACCGCAGCACCAACCTCACGCCGGCCCTCGTCGAATCGACCGACCTCCTGCTCGGGATGGCCCGCCTTCACGTCCGCGAATCGGTGGTGATGCGACCCGCCGTCTTCCCCAAGGCGTTCACCCTGAAGGAGATCGTGCGACGCGGCGAAGATCTCGGCGCTCGCTCGTCCGGTCAGTCAGTCGAGGAATGGCTGGCCAAGGTGCACGCCGGCCGTTCGCATGCCGACCTGCTCGGCGAAGCCGACGCCGACGACATCTTCGACCCGATCGGCTCGAGCCGTTCCGTCTACGAGAAGACGGCGACCGAGATCGAGGGCCTCATCGACCGCTTGGTCGCCCTTCTCTTCTCCCAGGAGTCCGCCCCGTGACCGTGCCCCCGAATGACACCGACTACCCCCGCGATGACGAGATCTTCGCCATCCTCGATCGCGAGGTCGAGCGGCAGAACACCACGCTGCAGCTGATCGCCTCGGAGAATTTCACGTCGCCCCAGGTGATGGAGGCGACGGGCTCGGTCCTGACCAACAAGTACTCCGAGGGCTATCCGGGGAAGCGCTACTACGGCGGGAACCACGTCATCGACGACGTCGAGTCGCTGGCCATGTCGATGCCGCGATCCTTCAGCACGGCGACGCC
>JBKJLN010000500.1:0-4377 GCA_046596935.1 Acidimicrobiales bacterium | reverse complement strand
CACCCGCTGCCAGCCCTGGCTGAAGGCGGAGTCGACGGCGCCGTAGAGGTCTTCCTCTCGGATGAGCTTGGAGATGACCTGGCGGATGCGCCACGTGCCGCCCTCCGGGGCGAACGTGAGGCCGGTGCGCTTCACCTTGGCGATCTCGGCGGCAAGGCCAACGGTGTAGGCGTCGACCCGCAACGACGGAAGGTTGACGCTCACTTGACCGCCGCACGCAGGGTCGTTGACGACGCCCTTGACGACCTCGTCGATGCCGGAGTAGTCGGCGCTCGACAGCGAGGTCAGCGCCACCTCGTCATAGCCGGTGCGCTTGAGGCCGTCGGAGATCATCGACTGCACCTGGGCCACGAGCCGCTCGCGGACAGGCCGGGTGATCATGCCGGCCTGGCAGAACCGACAACCGCGGGTGCATCCCCGGAAGATCTCGACGTTGAGCCGGTCGTGGACGACCTCGGTGAGCGGGATGAGTTGCGACTTCGGATAGGGCCAAGCACCCAGGTCGGCAATCGTGCGTTTCTCGACCCGGGCCGGGACATCGGCGTGTTTCGGGGTGACCGAAACGAGCCGTTGCCCGTCGTACTCGACGTCGTACATCGAGGGGACGTAACACCCCGGCACGCCGGACAACGTGCGAAGGACACGCTCTCGGGAGCCCTCGGTCCGGCCACCGATCTTCCACTCGGCCACGATCTCGTTGATCTCGGCGATCACCTCTTCGCCGTCGCCGATGACGAACAAGTCGACGAAGTCGGCCAACGGCTCGGGGTTGAACGTGCAGTGGCCCCCGGCGATCACCAAGGGGTGCTCGGGCCGGCGCTCGGCCGCCCGCACGGGCACCCCAGCCAGGTCGACGCAGTTCAGGAGGTTGGTGAAAACGAGTTCGGCGGAGAGGTTGAAGGCGAGGACGTCGAAGTCGCCCGCCGCCCGGTGGGTGTCGACGCTGAAGAGCGGCAAGCGGTGCGAACGGAGCTGCTGCTCCATGTCGGTCCACGGTGAGTACGACCGCTCGGCCACCGCATCGTCGCGCTCGTTGAGCAGCTCATAGAGGATCTGCAGGCCCTGGTTCGGAAGGCCGACCTCATAGGCGTCGGGGTAGATCAGCAGCCACGCCGCTTTGTGCGGGGCATGAACCGGCGTCTGGGAGCCTTCTTCGCACCCGATGTAGCGGGCGGGCTTCTGCACCTTGGCCAGGAGGGGCTCGATCCTGGGCCAGAGGCAGGCGCCGCCAGCCGACATGTCAGTCATCGCCGGCCCAGCCTATCGCTGAGCCGGCAAAACCCCTGTTCAGAGGTGGGCTAACTGACGGCCACCGGTAAAACCATGCCCTTGGCGGCGTGAGGAACGCCATCGGCCGCATCCGGAATGAGGCACAAGAAGAAGTAACTCTTCCCGGCCACCAGTGCCGGTGTCGTCCAGGTGACCCGTCCGCCCTTGGTCACCGCCGGTCCTCCGTAGAACGTGGCCGGCGGCTTGCCTTCGGGCTTGGCGAAGAAGGCGGCGAGGTCGGCCGGACCCTTTCCGGCGTCGAACTCGACCAACGTGATCTCGTGGTCCTGGGGACCGTCATTGTTGAGTTCGAGAACCTGCTCGCCGGCCTTTGCCTTGAAGTCGGTGGTGTACCCGAAGTCCTTGGCCGTCACCTTGGCAACCGGGGTGGGCAGAGCTGCCGCCTCTGCCTTCGACGCCGTGACCTCGAATGGCTGAATCATGCCCTTGGTGAAGTGCGGCGCACCGTCGGCTCCGGGGATGAAGCAGGCGAAGTAGTAGGTGCCCGGCTCGAGCTCGACCGTGATGTTGCTGGCGAGGCCCGGGCTCGTCGAGGCGATGCCGGCGATCTCCTTTGCCGGAGGATCCGTCGGTGGCGTCTGCGACTGCAGGGCTTTGGTGGCGTCGGCGAACGTCTTGCCGTCAGCGACCTTGGCCAAGGCAGCGATGTGGAGTTCCTTGCCCACGTTCTTCATCGTGAACTCGGTGGTACCGGCTTCGATCTTTCCGGACAGGCCGTAGCTGTATTCCTTGGCGTCGAAGGCCACCTTGTGGACCTCCGCCGCCTCAGCTTTCGCGGAGGTGGTGGTGACTTCGTCCCTCGCGCCGTCGGCCGCCTTCACCGACGGATCGTCATTCCCTCCACACGCCCCGAAGAGGAGCACTGCGAGGAGTGCCGCACAGAGCAACGTCCGTTTCATTCTGACCCGCCTTCATGTCTTGCAAGTAGTGACGCGAAACTTACCCCGGACCGGAGGGCGGCGCCGGGAGCACCCTCACTCTCCCGTGGGGCCGGCGTCGGGAGCGCCAGCGAGCAGCCGGCACGTGAGCGGAGCACGCTTCTGCGGAGCGAACCAATTTCACGTGAAGCGGCGCATGTGGACGTTGAGGACGAGGCCGAGGGCGGCGAACGTCGCCAGTGTCGACGAACCGCCGTAGCTCATGAACGGGAGGGGAATCCCCGTGATCGGCATGATCCCCATCGTCATCCCGACGTTCTCGAAGATCTGGAACGTCAGCATCGACAGCACCCCGACGCAGATGAGGGTGCCGGCGGCGTCCTTCGCCAGGGCGGCGGATCGCCAGGTTCTCCAGGCGACCAGTGCGAAGAGCATCAGCAGGAGCGCCGAACCGAAGAGCCCGAGCTGCTCCCCGACCGCGGTGAAGATGAAGTCGGTGTGTTGTTCGGGAACGTACGACAGATTGGTCTGGGTGCCCTTGAACAGGCCCTTGCCGCTGACGCCCCCGGATCCGATGGCGGTCTTCGACTGAGCCAGGTTGTAGGCGGAGCGGCCAGTGTCGGACTCGGGCTCGAGGAACGATGTGAGCCGCTTGTACTGGTACTCCTTGAGCACACCGAAATGCACGACGGCCACGACGGCGATGACCGACACCAAGAGGAGCGCCATGAGGTGGCGACCCTTTGCACCCGAGACCAACAACATGCCGAGGAGGATCGCCCCGAACACGAGCGACGTCCCGAGGTCGGGCTGTAGGTAGATGAGGCCCATCGGCACCCCGGCCACGCCGAGGATCACGAGGAGTTGCTTGCCGTCGATCTCGTCTCGGATCGACGAGGCGTAGGCGGCCAGACAGATGATCAGCGCCACCTTGGCGAATTCCGATGGCTGCAGCTGGAACGGCCCGAGGTCGAATGAGGCCTGCTGCCCCTTGTGTTCGGCGCCGAGGACGAGCACCAGGAGGAGGAGGCCAACGGTGCCGGCGTAGATGATGGGAGCGAAATCCCGGAAGGATCGATAATCGATCACCGACGTGAGCACCATCACCCCGATGCCCAGGGCGACGAACATCGCCTGGCGCTGCAGGTAGTACTGCGGATCGACACCCGATTCGGCGAGACGGGTTCGGGTGGCGCTGTAGATCATGAGCAGCCCGAACGACGCCAGGACCAAGACGGCGCCGGCAAGGCTCAGGTCGACGTGGCGCCACGGCGATGCCGCGCTCGACCCGGTGCTGCGCGTTCCTCGGTTGACGGTGGTCGTCGCCATGGTTCAGTCGTTCCCTTGTCCGAGGCGGATCGGTGTCGGGGGCTGTCCGACGATGCCCTCGAAGATCCGCCGTGCCACCGGCGCAGCTGCGCTCCCACCGAATCCCGACTCCTCCATGATGACGCTGATCGCGTACTGCGGGTCATCGGCCGGGGCGAAGGCGGCGAAGACGGCGGTGTCGTGCTTGTTGTTCACCTGGGCGGTGCCTGTCTTCCCGGCCACGGGAAAGGTGTTGTCGGGGAAGCCGGCGAAGGCGTAGAACGCCGTGCCCTCTTCCCGGGCGACGACGCCCTTCAGCCCTTCGAGGATCGACTGGCGCCCGGCGGGGTCGAGCTCGACCGTGCCGATCGCCTTCGGAGGTTCGGCCACACCGAGGCGCGGCTTGAAGACCGTGCCGCCGTTGGCGAAGGTGGCGTAGGTGCTCGCGAGTTGGAGCGGGGTGACGAGCACGTTGCCCTGTCCGATGGCCATGTTGATCGAGTCACCGGTGAACCAGCGGTCATCGATGCAGCCGACCTTCGGGTTTTCGCAGAAGCGCTTCTTCCAAGCTTCGTCCGGAATCACCCCGCCCTTCTCACTCGGCAGGGCGATACCCAGGGGACCGTCGAGGCCAAAACTTCGGGCCGTGTCGGCGAGTCCGGCGCCCTTCGGAAAGCCAACGCCGAGGGAATAGAAGTACACGTCGCTCGACACGGTGATGGCCCGCCGAAGATCCACCCGGCCCCATGCTTTTCGGCCGGAGTTCTGGAACTCGCACTTCTCTCCCTTGCATTTGGGCACCTTGTAGAAGCCTGGATCGGTGATCGACGTGTTGCCCGCGATCAGCTTGCGTTGCAGCGCCGCGACCGCGGTCACGAGCTTGAAGGTCGAGCCCGGCGCG
>JBKJLN010000460.1:0-5715 GCA_046596935.1 Acidimicrobiales bacterium | reverse complement strand
CTCCATCGATGTGACCTTCACCGCTCTCGCCGAGACCTACGGCGAGCGGGTGGTCGGTGTCGTGTTGACGGGCGCCAACGCCGATGGCGCCGCCGGGCTGGCCGAGGTGGTGCGCCGTGGCGGCGTTGCCCTCGTGCAGCACCCGGACTCGGCCGCGAAAGGGGAGATGCCCCGTGCGGCGTTGCAGGCCGTCCCCGACGCCCAAGTTGTGCCTCTCGATCGGCTCGGATCAGCCGTCGTCGAGCTTGTGACCGCTCGCCTGGCATCGGCCGCCGCCGAGCAACGCTCGTGAACGATCTCTCCGGGACACCGGTTCTGGTCGTCGATGACCGCCCCGACAACCTCCTGGCCGTCGAGGCGGTACTCGAGCCACTGGCGTTACGCATCATTCGGGCGAACTCGGGCCACGAGGCCCTTCGACACCTCCTCACTGAGGAGGTAGCCGTGATCCTTCTCGATATTCAGATGCCCGACCTCGATGGATACGAGACGGCTCGCTTGATCAAGGCTCGCGCTCGGACCCAGAACATTCCGATCATCTTCTTGACCGCTCGTGACCGAGCTCCCGAGCATGAGCTGGCGGCCTATGACACGGGCGCCGTCGATTATCTCGCCAAGCCCTTCTTGCCCGAGGTGTTGCGGAGCAAGGTGCAGGTCTTCGTCGACATCTACCACCAAGCCGCGACGATCGAAGAGCAGCGGGCCCTGTTGGCTGCCCGGCTCGAAGAGCGCGAGGAGGCCGAGGCCGCTCGGGTCCTGCAGGCGGCCGAACTCGAACGGTCGAATGCCGAGCTCGAGCGATTCGCCTTCGTCGCCAGCCACGACCTACGCGAGCCGCTGCAGATCGTGTCCGGCTTTCTCGACCTCCTGCGGACCCGGAAGCCAGACGGCTCGAGCGAGATCGAACTCATCGACCGAGCGCAGATGAGTGTCGCCGGGATGACCCGACTGATCGACGACCTGCTCACCTACTCCCGCGCCAGCTCAGGGGAGCTGCGACGCGAACCGCTCGATCTCGAGCGAGTCCGGGACGATGCCGTGCACCAGCTCAGCACCCGCATCGAGGCCGAGGGCGTGCACGTCACCAGCGATCCCTTGCCCAACGTGTTGGGTGATCGCTGGCAACTCGGCCGCCTCTTTTGGCATCTCCTCGACAACGCCATCCGGTTTCGCGGGGTCGTCGACCCCAGCGTGCACATCGGGTTGGCCCGCAGGGAGGGCTCGTGGGTCGTGAGCGTCCGCGACAACGGCATCGGCATCGATCCCGGCGAAGTCCCCCGCATGCTGTCGATCCTCGGACGATCGCATTCCCAGGACGCAGCCGACGGAACGGGTGTCGGTCTGGCCCTTTGCCGGCGGGTCATCGAGCGCCACGGTGGGGAGATCTGGATCGATGGTGAACCGGGCAAGGGATGCAGCGTCTCCTTCACGATTCCTGCCTTGGTAGGTGACGAGGGGGGTTCGTGACTCACCGGCTCCTCGTCATCGACGACAACGTCAATTACCGGGTGCTCGTGCGATATGCGCTGGAGGGCACCGACGTCGAGGTTGTCGGGGAAGCGTCGAACGCCGAGGACGGCATCGCCGAGGCGAAACGACTGGCACCAGACCTCATCCTCCTCGACATCGTCATGGACCGGATGGACGGACTGGCGGCACTCACTCCCTTGCGCTTGGCGGCGCCGGACGCCACGGTCGTGACCGTGTCGGCCTACGCCGATCACGATTTCTGGGGTCGGTCCTCTCAGCTTCTCGACGTCGCCTACATCTCGAAAGGACTTCCGCCGGCCGAACTGGCCGGTGCGCTCGTTCGGGCTCGAACCACGGCCGCTTCGTCTTCGTCCGACACCGAAGCGCTCGAACGATGCCGCTTTCCATCGGACCTACAGAGCCCTCGAAACGCACGGCGATTCGTGTCGGGGACGCTCAGGTCGTGGAATTGCGACGACGACCTCGTCGATTCGGCTCTGCTCCTCGTCAGCGAGATGGTGACCAATGCCGTCATCCATGCTCACTCCGAGATCGAACTCGTGATCGTCCTCCGACGCGAGGTCGTTCGTGTCGAGGTGATCGACGCTGGCGACGAGATCGTGCACCGCCGTCGCGCCGGCTCCGACGCGCAATCAGGGCGGGGCATGGCGATGGTCGAGGCGCTGTCCTCGTCGTGGGGTATCGACTCTCACCTCGCAGGCAAAAGCGTGTGGTTCGAGATCTCCCGCTCGGGAGGCGACGCGAGATGACGTACGAAGGCTTCGAGCGCCGCTCCTCGGTTCGCGATGGCCTGATCGACGATCTGCGGATGGAGCGCGATCGTCTCGAGACGCTTCTCCTGCGGCTCCCTGCAATACATGCCGAAGTCGAGGTGGCCCGACTGATCGAAGAGTTGAGCGAGGCGGCTCGCGAAGTGATGAGTGCCGAATTCGCGATCTTCGTCGGCCTCGCCGGCGAGCTGGCGCGGCACGTCATCATGCTCGACGAGAACGTGCATTTCTCGGCTGTTCCTGCGCCATCGGCCGCCCCACTCCTTGCCGCCAGCTTCAGTGGCGGCCGTGCCCTGCGGGTGGACGACACCACGCGCTGGGCCTTGAGCGAGGAGGCCGCTCGCCCCTACGGCGTGTTGCACGACGGCCGCACCATTCGGAGTTACCTCACGGCCCCGGTGGTGGCCCGATCGGGCCAGGTGCTCGGTGGGCTCTTTCTCGGCCACCACCAACCGCGAGCGTTCAACGATCGCGACGAGCGCTTGATCGAAGCCATGGCTTCACACTTGGCCGTCGCGCTCGAAAAGGCCGACCTCCTGGCCGAGCGGGTTCGCGTCGCTTCCGTCCTGCAGGAGACGCTCCTGCCGCCGATCCTCCCCGACATTCCCGATGTGGATTGTGCGGCAAGGTACCGGCCCACGGGCTCGGGCGCGCTGGTCGGCGGCGACTTCTACGACGTCTTCCCGACGGGGGAGAACGAGTGGGACGTCGTGCTCGGCGACGTGAGCGGCGTCGGACCGGAGGCCGCGGCGCTGACCGGCATCGCCCGCTACACCATTCGCGCGGTCGCCGACGACGAGAGCCCGAGCGGTGTGCTGCGGGTGCTGAACGATGCGTTGAACAACCAGCGCACCGGCGACCGGTTCTGCACCGCCATGTACCTGCGACTCCGACCATCATCGACCGGCATCAAGGTCACGATGGCCAATGGCGGCCATCCGCCGGCCCTGCTGTTGCGCGACGACGGTCGGGTCGAGGAGGTCAAGGCCGCTACCGGGATGCTGCTCGGACTCTTCCCGGATGCCGGCGTCGTCGACCACCACGTCGAGCTGCTCCCTGGCGACGCCCTCGTCCTCTACACCGATGGCGTGATCGAAGCGCGCGTGCCCGGCACGAACGACCAGTTCGGCCAAAGCTCCCTCGAGGAACTGCTGGCCAGCTCGGCCGGGCGAACGGCTGATGGCATCGCCCGCCGGCTCGAGCTGGCCGTCATCGATTACCAGGCGGGCGAGACACTTGATGACGTGGCCATCCTCGTCGTGCGCTCGCTCCCCGGGATGCGGCTGGACTGACGCCCGTCGCTACCTCGTCGTGGAACGGAGGAGGTCGCGGATCTCGGCCAACAGCACGGCCTCGTCAGACGGCGGAGGAGCATCGTCGTCGGGAAGGTCGGTGGTGGCCCGGAACTTCTGGGCCCGCGATGCTGCTTTGAGGATCAAGAACATGATGAACGCGATGATCACGAACGAGAGGAGCGCGTTGAGGAACGCGCCGTAACCGATCCGTCCGTCGCCGATCTCGATGACCAGGCCCGAGAAGTCGGGCTGCCCGCCGATGGCGGCGATGATCGGCGTGATGATGTTCTCGACGAGTGACTTCACCACGGCTCCGAAGGCGACGCCGATGATGACGGCGGTCGCCAGGTCGAGCAGGTTTCCTCGGAAGAGGAAGTTCTTGAATTCCTTGAACATGTCGTGGCCTCCAGGCGCAGTTCGATGTGAACCCCCTCTCCGTATCACGCAGCGCCAGCACGACTGGGGATGTCGCCGCCCGAGCGTCAGACCGGAGGGCCGAAGAATTCGGCGAGAAGGGGAAGGAGCACGGGTTCGATCCATGCCGCCAACGCCGGGTTGGCATATCCCACCCAGGCGACGGCGGTCGTGGTGTCGAGCGGCGGATCGAGCGGTTCACCCCATGGCGTACGCACGACGCAACCGGCCTCCTCGACGAGAATGGCGGTACAGCAGTCGTACGGGTGACAGGTGAATCCGGCGCCACCATTCCCTGCCATGGCTGTGAACACCAACGGCCGCAGATCGCCGAGGAGGCGATCGTGTCCCACCATCAGCTCGTGGAACTGGCCACCAGTGGCGAGGTACTGATCGTCGAAGATGGCGAGGTCGGGCCGGCCGGTACCACCGTGCAACTCGTCCCAGAGGCGTTCCTCGAAAGCCGCCAGACGCGCTTTCCCCAATGGGAAGAAGCGGGCGAAGCTGGCCCAGCCGTGCTCGAGCCCGGTGGCCGACGAAGGCCGCACCTCGAGCGGTGCTCGAGCGCCGGTGCGGACGTCGTGGCGCTCGACCACGAGGCCCTCGGCGCCGCAGCCTCGGACACCACTGATCTGATCGGACCCCCACTGCTTGACGACGGGGATCTCGGTCATGGCCGCGACCGTGACGTCTTGCAGGGAGGGTCGTCGGCCGTTCCTCCTCGGGGCCGCTGCGGCCAACACCCAGGCCGAACGCTTGTCGTACATCAGACCCCTCGTGCCGTCGATCGGATCGACGATGCACGTCCACCGGAGCTCATCGGCGGGGGTGTCTGCAGGCAGGACGACCGGTGCGTCGAGTGCTTCGGTGATCAATTCGACGGGCTCGTCCGACGGCCAGTTCGCCGCAAACCACTGCAGGAGGGCATCGTCGGAGATCCGGTCGATTTCGTAGAGGGTGTCGGCCGAGCTGCTGCCGACGATCGTGGAGAGCTCACCCTGGCGCGTCGGGTCGTTGCGAGCCTCGAGAACGCGATCGCGGATGTGCTCACCGAGGCGGCAGAGGAGCTGGCGAATGGTCTCGGGGTCGAGTGCGGCCACCGACCCATCCTGTCAAGAACGACTGGGCCGGCTTCGAGGTCGATCTCAGGCGCGGGCGATGACTTCTCCGTGGACGACGATGAAGCATCCGTCCTCGCTGGTCGACCACTCGCGCCAGGCGGTCGCGATGTCGGCGAGTTCCGCGTCGGAGCTCAGTCCATAGGCCACCGCTTGTTCCGCGAAGTCCGAGCTCTGCACTCGGTCGGCCCAGAGGCTGCCCCACCACGACCGGGCCTCGGGGTCGGCGTAGGTCCATGTCGAACTGGTCACGGTGATGCCGCTGAAGCCGGCGGCCCGCACCCACGCCAGGAGATGGCGTCCCGCATCGGCCTCGGCTCCGTTTCGGGTTGTCACCTCGTGGTACAGCTCGAGCCAGCGGTCGAGCCGTGGATCGCCCGGCGCCCACGCGAACGCCCGGTAGTCGCTGTCTCGCACCCCGAGTACGCCGCCCGGTCGCAGCACCCGCCGCATCTCCTCCAACGCCCGGATCGGGCTGCGCAGATGTTGCAGGACCTGATGCGCATGGACGACGTGGAATGTCCCATCGCCGGCTCCGAGGTCGTAGACGTCGCCGACCTCGAAGGTCACGTTGGGAACCTTCGACTCGGCGGCGTGAAGGCGGGCCGCTTCGATCACCGCGGACGA
>JBKJLN010000458.1:0-2867 GCA_046596935.1 Acidimicrobiales bacterium | reverse complement strand
ACTTCCCAGCTCTCCGGCGGCGACATAGCGCGGGGTGCCCGGTGCACGAAGGAGCGGTGCGATGTGCGCATGGACATGGGCCATCGGCCACTCACCCCCGTCGGTCGGTTGCTGGTGTACCCAGAGCATGTAGGGCATGGGTGCGGAGAAGAGGCGATCGAGCCGGCCGAGGACATCGACCAGCAATGCCGCCAACGCCGGGCGCTCGGCGGCATCGTCGGCGAGGTCAGGGATATGGGCATCTGGCGCCAACAGCAGTTCGTAGGGCCACGTCGCCGCCGACGGGACAACGGCGCTCCATCCGTCGTGGCGGGCGACCTCGAGGCCCAGCCGAGCAGCGACCGAAGCGGGTGTGCACAGTGCGCAGTCCGGTCCTCCGAGCTCGCGCCGCGCGGCATCGGGGACGTCTTCGAACGCATAGACCTGACCGTGGGGATGGGCGATGGTGGCGCCGACCTCGGGGCCGCGATTCTCGAACACCAGCACATAGCCGACGTCCTCGCGCGCGCCGAGCTCGGTCGTTCGCTGGGCCCAGAGATCGACGACCTTCCTGGCGTTGGCGACACCGAGGGAGGCGAAGGTGGCTTCGTGCTCGGGGGAGTAGAGAATGACCTCGGCCCGTCCGCCGGGAATTGCCGGCCAACGGTTGGCGAACCAGCGCACGTCGTAGGGATCGGGTGCCTCGGTGCCGCCGACGCAGAACGGGCAGCCTGACGACGGGAGATTGGGTCGACGTTGGCGGCCGCCCGTGATGACGACGGTCTGGCCCGTCAGTGCATCGGACCGGACGTCGAAGCTCACTCGCTCACGCCCAGTTGGGCGATCGGTCCTCCGGGTGCGTCGTCGCGCCAGTCGACGGTCAGCTGGGTGCCGACGGCTGACCTCACCACGAGCGGGTCGGCGAACGGATCGTCGATGTCGAGCAGCGTGTCGACGTCGTCGTGCACCGTGCGCAGCGCCTCGAGAAGACCCCACTCGGCGTCGCTGTACCGCTCGAGATCATCCGACAGGAGGGTGAAAGCACCCGTGCCGGTGATCACCGCAGCGAGGAACGAGCGCTGACCGGCATCGAGTTCGGTGTCGGTCGGCCGGAGCAGCAGGCAATCGGGGTCGTTGATGAAGAGCCGTCGGTGCATTGGCGCCCGCAGCACGCTGGCGGCGATGGCGTTGACCGCTGAAGGAGCGGTCTCGTAGAGCCCCGGCCAGTGAGCCCGTGGCGTCCACACCGGAGCGACGTCGGCCGAGACCCGCATGGCATCGACCACGCCGACGGCGGGTCCGAACGGGCAGCCACACCCGAGGAGGAAGCTGTCGTCGCCGATGCCATCGCGGACGGCGTCGAGGCCGGACCGCAGCGATTCGGCGCGCGTCTTCGTGGGGTCGAAGCGCCGAGCGGGGAGTGCGGCGGCATAACAGAAATCAATCTTGTGATAGTCGAACCCTTCATCCACGAGTGCGGCGTAGGTGGTGCGCAGGTGCTCGAGGACATCAGGACGAGTGGTGTCGAGGGCGACCGCCCATCCGCCCCAGTTGTTGTCGTTGTGCATGGCTTTTGCCGGGTATCCAGTTGGCGCGTGCACGGCCGCCCACTCGGGATGATCGGCCAGGGTCGTCGAGTCGGGGCCGAGGAGGAACGGTGCCGTCCAGATGCCGGCTTGCAGGCCGGCGTGGCGGATCTCGTGGGCCAGCGGCGCCAGCCCCTCTTTCCATGGCGCGCTGGTCGACAGCCAGTCGCCGATGGCGCCCTGGAACCCGTCGTCGATCTGGACGAGCTCGAAGCCCCGACCGGCAAGGGCGTTGAGGTTGCGGCGGACGTCATCGGGCGTGACGTCGGCGAAGTACTGGTACCAACTGCACCACCCGAGTGGCGCCGGCGACGCGATGCGGGCGCCGGCGGTCGTGCCCCACAGCGACAGGAAGTCGGAGTACCGGACGCCCGCAGGACCGTCGGCCAACCAGATGGGATCGAGGGGCCGCTCGCCTCCCGCCGGCAGCGGCACGCCGTCGAACATCGCCCGCACCGCCAGTTCCGACGAATGGGCCTCGACGGTGCCGAGATGCTGGCGGGCGTCGAGGAACCCGGCGACGCCATCGATCGTCAGCAGGAACTGGTCGCCGGAGATCACGGTGCCAGCCCCGTCGGGACGGCTCATGTGGGTGCCGCGCACCCAGTCGGGGAGCTCGGCCCGCTCTGGCCGGACATCTCCGGGGGCGCAACGGCGGACGACCGACCAACTCTGGTGGCCGTGCTCGAGCACCTGCGTCGGTGCGGCTGCGAGGTACACGACGACGTCGTCGAGGTTCACGTCGTCGCGGCCGCCGTTGCGCACGAACACGTCGAGGCGGCGACCACCGTCGACGTCGGACGAGAGCACTTCGACATCCACGTCGCCAATCCGGGTGATGCCCTCGGCGAAGGGGGCCCGGATGCCGTTGACCTCGATGGAGACGGCATCGGTGTGGCTCATCGGACGGCTGTCAACGAGCGGATCTCGTCGGCGAACGCAGCATCGGTCGAGCTTCGCCAAATGACCACGGCTTCGTCCGCACCGTCGTCGCGGCCGGCGTCGGCAAGCAGTTCGAGATCGAGCGGAACGGCCGGGCCGTCGATCGGCGGTCGATTCCGGCGCACCTGGTGCACGACCGGACCAGTGGTCTCGTACACGGCGGCGATGGCGCGTGGCAGGGCTTGCTCCAGAGGGATGACGCTGAGCGAGATCCGCCGCCGGAGTTGCTCTTGCGGAGGAACCCGACCCCGGTCAGCATCGGCAGCGAGGTACCAAGCTGTCCGGCGAGTGCGGAGGAAGTCCCCGATCACCGAGCGATCGATCCCTGCGGCCGGTGCAACGAGGATGTCGAGGAGCAGG
>JBKJLN010000395.1:0-2738 GCA_046596935.1 Acidimicrobiales bacterium | reverse complement strand
TTCCGCTCACCCCGCTCGACTTCCTCGAGCGAGCCCGCCGCCAATACGGCGAGCTGGAGGCGATCGTCGACGGGGAACGGCGCTTCAGCTACCGCGAGTACGCCGGGAGGTGTCACGCCCTCGCCGCCGTCCTCCTCGCCCACCCGTTCTGGGGAGAGTTCTCACGCGCACAGCGGGAGAAATCTCCCCAGAAGCAAAGCGGGGGGCAGGTCGAGGCGGCGGCCGGGCCGAGGGTGGCGTACCTGTGCCCGAATACGGTCGAGTTGCTCGAGGCCTACTACGGCGTGCTGTTGGCGGGCTGCGTTCTCGTGCCGCTGAACATCCGCCTCTCGGCGCCGGAATTGCAGGAGATCCTCGACGACTGCGGGGCGTCGCTCCTGGTCGTGCATCCGTCGCTGGCGGCGCTGGCGGACCAGTTGCGGACCTCCCACCGCATCGACCTTGGTCGCGACTACGAGGCGAGGCTGGCGGCCCATGCCGGCGCGGTCGTCGAGCACGTCGTTGCCGACGAGAACGACGTGTGTGAGCTCTTCTACACCAGCGGCACGACCGGGCTTCCGAAGGGGGCGATGCTCACCCATCGAAACCTTTCGACCCATGCCATCGACGCCGCCCTGTCGATGTCGTGCAACCACCGCGATGTGGTGCTGCACACCATCCCGCTCTTCCACGTGAACGGATGGGGCACGCCGCACTGGGTCACCCTTCTCGGCGCCCGTCACGTTCTGCTCGAACGGTGGGACCCGGCGGACGTGCTGCGGCTGATCGAGAGCGAGGGTGTCACCCGCCTCCACCTCGTTCCCACGATGGCCGCCTCACTGGTGGCATGTGGCGAGCTGAGCCGGCACGAAACGGCGTCGCTGGTCCAGGTCACGGTCGGCGGATCACCTCCGGGACCGGAGCTGTTGGCCGAGCTCGAAGAAGCCTTCGGGTGCGAGGTCATCTGTGGCTATGGCATGACGGAAACTGCGCCGCAGATGACCAAGGCGCTGACGAAGCGTTCTCACGATCACCTTCCCCTCGACGAACAACGACGCCGTCGGGCTCTGACCGGCTTGCCCAACGTCGGCGTCGAACTGCGGGTGGTCGACGACGCCGGCGCCGAGGTGGTGGCTGACGGCGAGGTCGTGGGGGAGATCGTCGTCCGCTCGAATCACGTGATGGCGGGGTATTGGAACAACGCCGAGGCGACGGCCGAAGTCGTGCGCAACGGGTGGCTGCATACGGGCGACCTCGGCGTCGTCGACGTCGAGGGATACCTCCGCATCGTCGATCGCAAGAAGGACCTCATCATCAGCGGCGGCGAGAACATCGCCTCGGTCGAAGTCGAGCAGGCACTGTGCGCCCATCCCGCCGTGCTCGAGGCGGCGGTCGTCGGACAGGCCGACGAGCGCTGGGGCGAGGTGCCTCGTGCGTTCGTCACGCTCCGGCCCCTCTCTTCGGGTGTTGCGGCGGCCGAGCTGCAATCGTTCGTCGCCGAGCGGTTGGCGAAGTTCAAGGTCCCGAAGCGAATCGACATCGTCGACGAGCTGCCCAAGGGTGGGTCGGGCAAGATCCTCAAGAACGAGCTGCGGAGACGACCATGACCACTTGGACGCACACGGGATACGCGCAGCGCGTCATCTTCGGTGACGGCAGCGTCGACCGGGTGGCCGACGTCGTGAAGGAGGTCGGCGGGCGCCGGGTGCTGCTCATCACGACCAAGGGACGGTTGGCTTCCGAGGCCGGTATCGACCTCGTCCGACGTCTCGGGCGTTCACTCTCGACGACCTACGACGGGGTCCGCAGCCACGTGCCGACCGACACCGTCCAGGCGGCCCTCGGGCTCGCCCGCGACCGCGACATCGACTGCATCGTGTCGTTCGGCGGCGGATCGTGCGCCGACCTGGGGAAGGCGGTCTCGTTCTTCGTCGAGCAGGAGGCGGGCACGCCGGGGGCGTCGTACGTCGACCGCCCGGTCCTTCCCCACGTCTCGATCCCGACGACCTATTCGGGGGCGGAGCTCACGCCTCACTTCGGGATGACCGACGAAGCGACGAAACGCAAGAGCGGTGGGGGAGGCCCGACGACTGCACCTTTGGCCGCCATCTACGACCCCGTCTTGACCACCGATACGCCCGCAGGCATCAGCGCCGCCACCGGCTTCAATTGTCTGGCGCACGGCGTCGAGGCTGCCTACTCGCCGTCGCGGACGCCGGAGGCCGAAGCCATCGCGCTGGCCTGCATCGAGCGGGTGGTGGCGGCGCTTCCCCTCGTCGTCGACGCACCCGACGAGCTGGCACCGCGTCGGGTGATGCTCGAAGCGGCCGTGCTCGGTGGGCGTTGCCTACAGAACGCCACGATGGGCGTGCATCACGGCCTGGCGCAGCTGCTGGGCGGCCGGACCGGCATCGCCCACGGGCTCGCCAACGCCATCGTCCTGGCTCATGCCGTGCGCTTCAACGCCGAGGTCGTGCCGCAGGCGATCGGCCGGATCGGCGTGGCCATCGGAAACCCGGAGGATCCGGCCGGTGCCATCGACCGCCTCCGCCAACTCCTCGGCCTGCCCGGCACGCTGGAGGAGCTGGGGGTGACCGAGGACGATCTCGATGCCGTGGCTCGGATGGCCGAGGGGAACGCCAGCGTCCGAGCCAACCCCCGCCCGGTCTCCGAAGTCGACGCCCGAGCGCTGTTGGAAGCCTGCTTGTAGCCCCCCAGCCCACATTGGGGGATTTCCCGGGGACCGGATCGGCCGGAGG
>JBKJLN010000128.1:0-4139 GCA_046596935.1 Acidimicrobiales bacterium | reverse complement strand
CCACTTGGGTTCCATCATCTGGTCATAGACCTGGCGCAACACCGGGGCCATCTTCTGGCTCACGCGTCCAGCAACGATCATCAAGTCGGCCTGACGGGGCGAGGCCCGGAAGACCTCCATCCCGAAGCGGCTGATGTCGTAGTTGGCAGCACCCGTCGCCATCATCTCGATGGCGCAACAAGCCAGGCCGAACGTGGCCGGCCACATGCTGTTGCGCCGGGCCCACTTCACCAGATCCTCGAGACGACCGGTGAGGAAGTTGTGGCTGAGGTCTTCGAGACCGGGCATCAGGCCGCCGCTCCTGCATCGGCGGTGGCCGCGACCGGAGGGGCTGCGGGAACGACCGGGGCCGTCTTCGGCACTCGACGGTTGGTCGATGTCGAGGTGCGAACCTGCACCACGCCATCGACATCCGTGGCCACGACCCGGTTGTTGGCGCCCCACTCGAGACCGCCCATGGCGATCTCGTAGAGCAGCGAGATGAAGACGATTGCTGCGAAGACGATCATCGCCACCAGTCCGTAGGTGCCGAGAGAGCCGAAGGCCACCGCCCACGGGTAGAGAAAGATGATCTCGATGTCGAAGATGATGAAGAGCATCGCCACCACGTAGAAGCGCACCGGAAAACGCTCGGGGGGCTCACGGGTCGGCACGATGCCGCACTCGTAGGGCGCTTCCTTGGCCGTCGATGCCTTCTTCGGTGCAAGAACGCCGGAAGCGAAGAACGACAACCCGGAGAACAGGATCGCCAGGACCAGCATGGTGAAGAGCGGGAGGTACTGGTCCACGGTGCGTACGCCTCTCGATCAGGCCGTGGCGGGCGCGGCGCGCCGAGCCATCAGTTCCTTGTCGCGACGGTGCAGAGCGTTGACCACCATCACGAACACGATCGACATGGAAATGGCCACCATCGTGGATGGGAAGCGGAGGTTGCCCTGATCGCGCACCATGACCACGCTGACGACCGGCTTGGTGGGATCAGGCGCCGGCTTCGGCGGGGCCCCGCCGATGTCGGGCACCGGGATCACCGGAGCGACCTGCACGACCGCGTAATGGGGGGAGTGCAACGGGCCGCGCCCCAGACGGTTGGCGACCTTGGCGAAGGGATTCGTGCCCGGGTTGCCGACACGTGTCTCGGTCGAGAGTCCGCCGCCGGGAATCCAGTAGTTCTCGCCACCCTTGGTGTAGCCGCTGACGAAGGCGTAGTCCTGCAGGCTGTCGAACACCGGGTTGACCGGGACGACCTCCTTCTTCTTCTCCCCGTGCTTCGGGGTGGCGTCGACCGGCGCCAACACCTTGTCGGCCGAGGCAGTGGCATCGCCGAGAATCGGGGCCCCGAGCTTGAGTTCGGTCCATCCCTGCGGGAAGTTGGCTGCTTCCGATGTCGTGCCGTTGTCGGAGACGCTGCCCGTCACCACCTCTTGGACGTGCCAGGTGGGAGGGTCACCCTTGATGCCAATGCCATAGGCGACCCAGATCCAGCCCATGACCGCCATCCATCCGGTGAAGCCGGCGGCCGCCAGGAGGAAGCCAAGCTTGGCCCCGGTGTTCGTGGCCAGGAGGAGATAGACGCTTCCGGGAAGGATGGCGAATGCCGTCACCACGATCAGGGCGCCGCGAATCTGCGGGTCCCAGGCGAGGGCGGCGAGCACGTGGGCGGACATCTAGAGGCCTCGCTCGTAATCGATGATCGATCGGATCTGGGCGGGGGTCAGCAGGCCGGCGAACCCGGGCATTCCGCCGCCCTCGTTGCCACCGACGCCGCGGACGCCGTAGGGCTTCGCGAACTCCGAGCCGTTGGCGATGAACTCAGCCATGGCGTCGATGTCAGGGAACTGGCGGATGGTCTCGCCTCCGGTGAGGTTGGGGCCGAAGGCGCCGCCCCCCATCACCGTGGGCTCTCCGTAGGACCAGCCGGCGGTGTGGCAACGCGCGCAGCTGACCTTGAACAACGTCTCGCCGTCGACACCGAGCCAGGGGTTGAACGGATCATCCACCTTGCCGTCGAGTGTCGCCTGCTGCACGGAGTCGGTGAAGGACCGCTCCCGGGCCTTCTCCTTCGAGATCTTGATGCTGTCGAGGTAGGCCACCAGGTCGGTGATCTGCTGGTCGTTCAGTGGGCCGCCACCCTTGATCCCCCACGCGGGCATGGGGCTGTTGGCCCGCCCGTAGATGAGGATCGTCTGCACTTCGTCGGGCGAGAACTTCAACAACGCCGTGTCGACGGCGGGGGCGATCCAGCTGACCTTGCGGTTGGAGCCGAGGAAATCGGTGACGGTGTAGGGAGCCACGCCGCCCTGGCCCTGGGCGCCATGGCAGGTGGCGCAACCGAAGTGGGCACCCTGCTCGGGCGAGTCGGTGGGCAGGAAGAGCCGTCGACCGCGATCGACGGCCTTGCGGTCGAATTCGGCCACGGCGCCGGCTTGGCGACCGGGCTCGTTGAGCCAATACACCAGCGGCCCGATGGCGGCGATGACGAGGAGGATCAGTGCCCATCCGAGCGCCCGTTCGAGGCGCCGGCCTTCCATGGCTTCGTCGTCGAAGTACGGCTTGCGGTTGGGGGCGAGTTCGATCTCCTTGCCGAGATCGACTTCCGGGTCGCGGTGCCGGAAGGTGATCACGAAATAGGCGATCATCACCAAGATCGTGGCGAAACCGATGAGGTAGCCGGCCCGCTCGGTGGCCGAGGCGATCAGAAGTGCGGTCATGCGCAGTGCGGCCCCTCGGCTTCCTGTCCAGTGCTGTTCGTGCCGATCGGCGGGCCCTGGGTCAACGCACCGGTGTCGACGACGACGACGCCGCCGTCGATCGACACGGCGAAGCGATCGAGGCCGCGCGGGGCCGGGCCGGCTTTCTTCTCACCCACCCGGTTGTACTGCGATCCGTGGCAGGGGCACTCGAACCACTGCGACGACTTGCACCACGGCACGCGGCAACCGAGGTGGACGCACTTCTGGTAGAGCGCCACCACGCCGCCCTGCATGCCCTCGAGCACACCGCCCGTATAGAACTGCTTGGCCTTGTCGAGGTCTTCCTCGGGGAAGGGATTGAGATAGAAGCGGCCCTCGGGAACGTAGAACGGGACCTTCTTGTCGCTCATCTCACGGAGGATGTCGGAGAGCTTGCCGGCCTTGATCTTCGAGCCGAACCCGCCGGACAGCGTCGGCCACAGGAAGGCGATCATGGTCGTACCGAAGCCGGCCAGTCCGAGGGCGAAGAAGGCAGTGATGCCCCGGTTGAAGAACTGACGACGAGTGACGCCATAGGCCTCGGCGTCGAGGGGCTGGCGAATGGCCGGAGGCGCCGCCTTGGTCTCGACCAGGGTGCCCCCACCGGATCGGGCGAGGACGGCCGAGCGCTCGAGTTCGCGGCCGGTGACCGTCTCGCCCGTCGCCTCGACCTCCGCGCCCTTCGACTTGGTGCGGTCGCGTTGGCGGGTCTCGCGCGAGAGCGCACCGATGGCCGAGGCGCGGTCGCGCGTACGAGTGGTGGCGAAGACGAACAGGCCGCCGAGAACGACGAGGGCGACGGCGGCGAGGCCGAGGATGGTGGTGGTGTTCACGTCTGTCCAATCACGTCGGAGCCAGCTTCTCTAGAGGTCGAAGATCTCGTGGACGCCTTGCTCCCAGGGGAAGATGAAGTTGAATCCTTCACCCCGGAAGAACGAGCCGATGATCACGAGGGTCGCCCAGAACATGAGGAAGATCGTCATCATGGCGATGGTGAACTTCCGGTCCTCGGGTTTGTTGGACGGGTTCTTGTCGATGTAGCCGGCGGCGCCGAGCACGATCAGACCCATTCCCGGAATGGTGACTCCGGCGACCATCGGATGGAACATGGTCAGCAGTTCCTGGAGGCCGAGGAAGTACCACGGCGCCTTCGAGGGGTTCGGCGTCAGGTTGAAGTTGGCCATGCCCAACAAAGGGGCGTTGACGAAGGTGGAGAAGACGAGGAGGAAGCCCGTCATCGCCAGCGCCGACACGAACTCGACCACGAGCAGGTGGGGCCAGACGTGGACCTTGTCGGTGGGCACCGCCTTGACGTCTTGGATCGACCCGGCCTTGACGACGGTGAGCAGGCGCTGGGTGTGACCCTCGGGGCCGGTGGCGAGCGGGGGCGCCGCCGCCGGCGCCACGGCC
>JBKJLN010000475.1:0-3574 GCA_046596935.1 Acidimicrobiales bacterium | reverse complement strand
CCTCCGGCGCGGAGGTCGTAGGTCGTGCGGCCCCTGTAGCCGTAGCGCTCGGTCCACTCGGGAGAGGTGATCGCCTCCCAGATGACGTCCGGCGACGCCTTGATGTAAACGCGAAAGATGCGGGTGTCGGGTGTTTCGCTCATGTCTTTTCCTTCTCTAGTCGGTGCTTGAGTTCGACGAGCGCCGAGACTCGGCGCTCGGTGTACTTGTCGATCCATCGGTCGTGGAGAAGGCGAATCGGTACCGGGTTGAGGTAGTGCAACTTCTCCCGGCCAACCTTTCTCGTCATGACCAGGTCGGCTCCCTCGAGAACCTTGAGGTGCTTCATCACGCCGAACCGGGTGAGGTCGGGTAACGCAGCTTCGAGGTTGACGAGAGCCTGGCCGTCCTTCTCGAAGAGCCGATCGAGCAGGATCCGTCTCGAGGGATCCGAGAGGGCCTTGAAGACCAGATCGTCGCTCCGGTCTCCGCCGCTCATCGCCGAACAATACGTGACTCTTTAGTCACCTGTCAACCGGCGGATGGGTCCCCGCTCATGCGCTCGCCTCGGCCTCGTCCTCGTCCTCGAGCGCGAAGAGTTCCTTCGTCAGTTGGATCTGCCCGACGTGCTCTCGAGGAACAGGGCAAAACGGGAGGGACACGGCCTCCGGACGAACAAGAGCCGCAGGCCAGTGACCTTGGGCATCTCAGAGCAGTCCCAACGGGATTCGAACCCGTGCCGCCACCTTGAGAGGGTGGTGTCCTAGGCCACTAGACGATGGGACCGTGCAGTAGCGAGAGCATCGTAGCAATCCCGGTCGGTTGGCTCCTCAGAGGCCGTACCGGGCGGGCGAGGTGCGGAGCCACTCCCCCACCATCTCGCCGATCATGATGCAGGTCAGGTTGGTGTTGGCCCGGGGAACCGTCGGCATGATCGAGGCGTCGGCCACCACGAGGCCGTCGACGCACCTCGCCCGGCCGAACTGATCGACGACGGCCATCGGATCGGACTCGGGCCCCATTCGCACGGTGCCCGATGGGTGGTAACCGCTCCCACAACGGGTCCTGACGAGGTCCTTCATGGTGTCGAGATCGATGGGAAGACGAGGAAAGGTGACGGCCGAGATCAGGTCGGACAGCGGCTTGGTCTCGGTGAAGCGAATGGTGTCGAGCATGCAGCGGGCGAGTCGGTCGACGTCGCGCTCGTCGGATCCGAAGTTGGCATCGATCTCCACGCCGATGCCGTCGGCCGCCAGTCGCACCGAACCCCGGGAGAACGTGGCTTCGACCACGGCGGCGATACCGAAGGCCGGCGGACCCGAGCGTCGCCCGAGGAACGACATCTGCTCGATCTGCAGATCGTTCCGCAGGGAGCTCCCGTCGGCCGTGTAGCGCAGGATGGTCTGCATCAGCGGAGCATCGGTGTTGATCTCCACGCCGTCGCGCACCTCGCACACGACCATGGATGCGGGATGGTCGCTGAGGTTCTGACCGACGCCGGCCACGTCGGCGACCTCGAGGCCGGGGCCGATCCCCGATCGCAGGAGAAGGGCGGGCGAGGCGATGGCGCCGGCGGCGAGCACGAACAACCGCCCATCGATCCGCTCGCCCGACTCGAGCTCGGCTGCGGCCAGGCGCCCGTTCTCGACCACCAGGCGGGCGACGGGTGCGTCGGCCCGCAGCGTCAGGTTCGGACGAACGCGGGCCGAGGCGAGGTAGCCGATGGCCGTCGAGACCCGCACTCGACCGGCCTTGTTCATCGGATGGGGACCAGCCCCGGTCGAGGTCGGGTCGTTGGCGTCGGGCGATGCCGGATAGCCGAGGGCTGCCGCGGCTTCGAGGAACGCCATCTGCGGAACGGTCATCTCGTCATCGCCGTATCGACGGATGGTGATCGGACCGGCGTCGCCGTGGAACGCTTCCGTTCCGAAGTCGAGGTCGCGCTCCAAGCGGCAGAACGCCGGGAGCACCTTGTCCCACGACCATTCGGTATTACCGAGATCGGCCCAGTGGTCGTAATCCTCCGGCACTCCCCGCAGGGCGATGGCGGTGTTGACCGCCGACGACCCCCCCGTGACCCGCCCCCGGGGGAAAGCGACTGGACGACCGTTGGCCACGGGTCGGTACGAAAGCCCCCAGTCGTGAGCGACGTAGGAGTTGTCATTGCCGTTGACCAGATCGAACGGGGTCTCCGCCGTCGACGGGTAGTCGGGGCCGGCCTCGAGCAACAGCACGTTCAGGTTCGGGTGCTCGCTGGCTCTCGCCGCGATCACCGCCCCCGCCGACCCTGCGCCGATCACGACAACGTCATATGGCTGCGTAGGCGCGTTCAGCATGCGGGCAACGTTATTGTCCGGCAGTGCCCGCCGATCTCGTTCTCCGTAACGTCCGCATCATCGACGGGACCGGAGGGCCGGCGACCGACGGCGATGTGGCCGTGACCGACGGTCGTATCACCAGCGTCGGAAGCGCCGGCGACGTGGGGCCGGCGACGGTGGAACTCGACGGAAAAGGGGCGGTCGTCAGCCCCGGCTTCGTCGACACCCACACCCACGACGACGGGGCGATGCTCCTGCATCCGGGGCTGGAGTTCAAGGTCGCCCAGGGTTGCACGAGCCTGGTCGTCGGGAACTGCGGCTCGAGCGCCATCCCCAATCGGCCGGGTGAGGCGCCGATCGGCGGCCTCCTGGGCAAGCTCGTCGGCGAATGGTCGGGCCTCGAGGGCTATCGCCAGGCCGTGCACGCCAAGAAGCCGGCGGCCAACGCCATCGCCCTGATCGGCCACAACACCATGCGCCAGATCGTGATGGGCAACGAGAAGCGGGCCCCGACCGACGGCGAGCTGGCGACGATGCGGGGCTTCGTCGAGACCGCGATGGAGGAAGGTGCGTGCGGCTTCTCCACCGGCCTCATCTACGTGCCCGGGCGATTCCCCAAGACCGACGAGGTCATCGCGCTGGCCGAGCCCGCGGGCGCCGCCGGCGGCCTCTACGCCACCCACATGCGCAACGAGGGCGACAAGCTCCTGCAGGCGGTGGAAGAGGCCATCACCATCGGCCGCTCGTCAGGCTGCGCCGTGCACATCTCCCACCACAAGGCCGCCGGCCAACCCAACTGGGGAATGGTCAACGACAGCCTGGCCCTCGTCGACCGCTCGAACGCCGAAGGCGCGGACGTCACCCTCGACGTCTATCCCTACACAGCCGGCAGCGGCCGCATGATCGAGTACTTCAACCTCGAGAACATCAGCATCCCCCTGGCCGAAGTCATCCGTCTGGCCAGTTGCCCGGCGTTCCCGCAGTACGAGGGCCGCATGCTCGTCGACATCGCCCTAGAGGAAGGGGTGGCTCTCGACGACCTCGTGCGCCGCATCCTCACGGCCGAGAAGGGCGAGCGGACGTTGTGCATCCACTTCATCATCGACGAGGCCGACATCGAGACGAACCTGCGCCACCCCCTGATGATGGTCGGATCCGACGGCATTCCCGATCTCAAGGGCATGCCCCACCCGCGGCTGTTCGGCACGTTCCCGCGCATCCTCGGGGAGTACGTCCGCAATCGCTCCGTGTTGCCGCTCGAAGAAGCCATCCGTCGG
>JBKJLN010000452.1:0-3146 GCA_046596935.1 Acidimicrobiales bacterium | reverse complement strand
GCGTAGGGCACCCCGGCGGCGAGGGCAGCGATGGCCAGCTGCCGGGCCGCCGACGGGACGGCCGGGCGCTCGGTGAAACGGGCCAACAGCACGCCGATGACCACGGCTGCAATCACCCCGAGCACGATCGAGGCGAAGACGGCGGCGGTTCCGGAGACGAAGAACCACGGGGCGAGCGGCACGAGGGCGCCGACGGCGAACGCACCGAACGATGTCGTGGCCGCTTGCACCGGAGCACCCAGCTCTTTGGGATCGATGCCGAGCTCCTCCCTCGCATGGGTCTCGAGGGCCAGCTCGGGGTGGGCCATCATCTCTGTGGCCAGGCGGTCGGCGGCGTCGGGGGCGACTCCCCGACTCCGATAGATCTGCGCCAACTCGCGACGCTCGCCCTCGGGTCGGTGGGCGATCTCGATCCGCTCGAGTTCGAGCTCGCGCTCGAGCAGTTCCTTCTGCGCCTTCATCGAGACGTACTCGCCGGCGGCCATGGAAAAGGCGCCGCCGAGCAAGCCGACGAGGCCGGCGAGGCGGACGAGTCCGGGCGCCGGGCTGGCGCCCGCCATTCCGAGCACGAGGGCGATGTTCGAGACCAGGCCGTCGCTGACGCCGAAGACCGCCGCCCGCGCCGCCCCACCCTGGATGTTGCGGTGATGGTGTTCGGTGCCGCCCGTACCGGCATGGGCCTTGGCGGAAGGGTGGGTCGCCGAGGGCGCAGGTTCGCGAAGGGCCATGGGAGTCACGGTAGCGACGGTGGCGAGTCTTTCGGTCGCGGAATCTCGACCCTTCGGTGACCCTTACGCTGGGGCGATGGCCAGCCGCTACGACCTCACCGAGGCGCAGGTGGCGGCCATCGTCGACGAAATGGGTGAGCCTCGGTATCGCGTCGCGCAGATCTGGCGGGGCTTGTACGACCACGGGGCCGAACTCGCCGACCTCACGACCCTGCCGGCAGCGATGCGGATGCGGCTCGCCTCGAGACCCGAATTTGCAGCCGCGCTCACACCGACGGTCGAGTCGACCAGCGAAGCCGGCGACACGGTCAAGTGGCTGTGGTCACTCGCCGACGGCCGCCAGATCGAGTCGGTGCTGATGCACTACCCAGGACGGTCGACGGTGTGTGTGTCATCGCAGGCGGGCTGCGCCATGGACTGTGGCTTCTGTGCCACGGGGCAGGCCGGATTCGACCGCCACCTCACGACGGGCGAGATCGTCGAGCAGGTCGTGCGGGCCAGGTCGGCCGCCGCCCAGACGGGCCGCCGGCTGTCGAATGTCGTCTTCATGGGCATGGGCGAACCCATGGCCAACTACGACGCCGTGATCGCCGCCGTCCACCGCATCCACGGTGACCTCGGACTCTCGGCGCGGCACCTGACGATCTCCACAGTTGGGATCATTCCTGGTATCCGGCGCCTCTCCAATGAAGAGCTTCCGGTCAACCTGGCCGTGTCCCTGCACGCCGCCAACGATTCGCTTCGCGACGAACTCGTCCCCATCAATCGTCGGTATCCGCTGTCGGCCCTCGCCGACGCCTGCGCCGACTACCTCGAGGCCAAAGGGCGGCGCCTCTCGTTCGAGTGGGCCCTGATCGACGGCGTCAACGACCGCAACGGCGATGCCCGGGAGTTGGCGAGTTACGCCCGCAATCTCGGCGCCCACGTCAACCTCATTCCCCTCAACCCGACGCCCGGCTACCCCGTGCGAGGAACGCCGGCGGCGCGGGTGCGCACGTTCTGCGACCAGCTCCTCGACCTCGGGGTGAACGCAACCGTTCGCCACAATCGCGGCACGTCCATCGACGCCGCCTGCGGGCAGTTGCGGGCGGCGGCGGCAGGCACGGAGATGCCGGTAACCCTCACCCCTCGGCCAGACTGACGCCGTGGAGACCCGTCGATGGATCAACCAGTCGCATCCCCAGACGCTGTTGTTCGCGACGTACCTGCTCTATTTCGATGCCGTCTTCGGCGTGCTCGGAGCCCTCGGCGCCGGGCTCAGCCCCATTCTCCTGGGCATCGCCCTCGCCTCGGCCGGCGCCGCCTACGGGATCGCCAACGACCGGAAGTGGGGCTATTGGCTGGGCGTCGTCGTGTCAGGGCTCGCGCTTCTTCCCTACGTCTTTGCGCTCGCTCGCGGCGTGAACATTCTGGGAGGGTCGCCGATCAACCTCATGTTCGCCGTCGCCCAGTTCGCGCTGCTGGTGCATCCGATGAGCCGCAACTACCAGAAGCTCTGGTTCCGCTGAGGGGTTAGCTTCTCGGCCGTGACGACCACCATCGACGGCCTCGCCAAACTCGCCGACCACGTCGGCGAGCACCTCGGATACAGCGACTGGGTCACCGTGACGCAGGAACAGGTCAACCAGTTCGCCGAGGCGACCGGCGACCACCAGTGGATCCACGTCGACCCCGAACGGGCGAAGTCGGGGCCGTTCGGCGGGCCGATCGCCCACGGGTACCTGACTCTGTCGCTGGCGCCGATGCTGCTCGAGCAGGTGATCCGCGTCACCGGCATCTCCATGGGCGTGAACTACGGGCTGAACAAGCTCCGGTTCCCCTCGCCCGTGCCCGTCGGCTCGAAGGTGCGCCTCGGAGGCACGTTGGCCGCCGCCGAGGAGATCGCCGGAGGTGCACAGGTCACCATCGACATGGTGATCGAGGTCGAGGGCGCAACCAAGCCGTCGTGCGTGGCCTCGGGCGTGTTCCGCTACTACAGCTGAGCGTCCTCGAGCCGTCCGCCTACTGCCCGCAATGGGTGGAGACGGCCTGAACGTCGGCGCTGCGCGTCGGGGTGAAGATGGCGGCCAGGTCGTCCTCGGTGATCCGGCTGCCATCGAAGTCGACGTCGATCAAGAGTCGGTGGATGTCGCGGAACACCTCGGCCGTCGTCGCCGCCTCCGCGGCGACCTCCGGTGGCGCCGAAGCCTCGAAGCCGTCAACTCGATCGTCGAAGGAGGCGAAGCGAGCCCGCAACGCTGAAGGGTCGTCGGCGTCGCCGATCTTCGTGATGTCGTTGACGGCCGTGAAGTTGGCGCAGAAGTCGCGGCCCTTCAACAGTTCGGAGACCTGTCCGGATTCGACGGAGCCTCGAACGTTGTCGGCCACGGTCGCCCCGAGGAAGGTCACCGCCACAATCGCCAGGATGGTCAGGAGGAC
>JBKJLN010000296.1:0-2719 GCA_046596935.1 Acidimicrobiales bacterium | reverse complement strand
AGGCGGGCGAAGTTCTCGAAGAACACGAAGAGCACGACGAAGAACACTGGCGTGCCCATGGCGTAGGCGGTGACCCGACCCCAGCGCTTCGAGAGCAGCCACGTCACGAGCCACACGAGGGCTGCGAGCAGGCCCCAGGCGATGGCCGGGAACTTGGCCGCCGCGTCGCCGGACACGCTCTCGTCGTCGAGGGTGGTGGCCGGTTGATCCGCCCCGGGAATGGGCTCGGCGGACGGATCGGCCGCCGCCGGCGGAGGCACCTCGGGCGCCGGCGCGGGCTCGTCGCTGAGGTCGGCGATCACGATGAGTCGTTGGGCCGCGCTGAACCGGGGGTTGCAGGTCGTGAGGGTCAACACGTTGTTGTCGGTCGGGTCGAGTACCTCGTTCTGCGACGGGAGGACGACCTTTTTCTCCCGGACGGTGTAGGTGAACTCCCCTTGACGGGTCGTGACCTGGATGGGGTCGCCGGCCGCAAGTTCGTCGAGGCGGTAGAAGGGCGCGCCGTAGGTCGTGCGGTGTCCAGCAATGGCGGCGTTCCCTGGCTGTCCCGGCAACGGAGTCGTCGGGTAGTGGCCGGGTCCCTGCTTGAGGGCGTTGACCGAGACCCCCTCGATGATCGCCTTCTCGACATCGATCTTCGGGATGCGGATGATGGCCACGGCTTCGCCCGTCGGGGCGGGCAGCGCCGCCCGGACGCTCGTCGGTGGGGCCGTGGCCGGATCGGACGACTGCGGGGCCGTCGTCGTCGGCGCCTCGATGGCGTCGAGGAAGTCGTCGCGTAGACGGGTCTGGCTACGGGATTCCGCCAGGCCGGTGCCCCACAACTGATACGCCACGAAGAGGAGGATGAGCACGCCGGAGGCGATGCAGGCGCGGCCGATGCCGGCGATGACCCGTCGGACGTCCATGTCGCTGGCGAGGGTACCGGGTGGGGCTGCCTGGTCATTGTTCAGGGGTCGCCCGTACGATGGTCGTGTCCCATGACGCCCGCCGTCCGCTTGTCCCGAGCCGTCGTCCTGCTCGGCCGGTTTCCCGCTCTCGCCGGTGCCGACCTCCTCGTCGAACCGGGGGAGATCGTGCACTTGTCCGGGCCGAACGGAGCCGGCAAGAGCACCCTCCTTCGCGCCTGCGCCGGGCTGTTGACCGTGGTCGAGGGCGAGGCCGAGGTGCTCGGCCACGACCTGCGCCGTGACCGTCGCCGGCTCCGCCGTTCGGTCGGGCTCCTCGGTCATGCCAGCTTCCTCTACGACGACCTCACGATCGCCGACAACCTTTGTTTCGCCGTGCGGGCGGCGGGTGCACCGGCGACCGCCGTCGAACCGGCCCTTCATCGCCTGGGGCTCGACGGTCGGTTGGCTGACGTCGACGTCGCTCGGCTCTCTGCCGGTCAGCGGCGCCGAGCCGCCCTGGCCGTCCTCCTGGCCCGCCGCCCGGAACTCTGGCTGCTCGACGAACCCCATGCCGGCCTCGACGCCGCCGGGCGGAACCTCGTCGACGAGCTCGTTCGGGAGGCATCGGCTGGGGGAGCAACCGTGCTGTTCGCCTCCCACGAACTCGACCGGGCTAGCGCCCTCGCCGGACGCCAGGTGACCGTCGTCGGTGGACAGGTCCACGAGACCCAGCCTTTCGCAGCGGCCCCTGCGCATGCAGGCGCGGGCCGGCAACTCGAACCAACCGATTTCCTGTCCGAGCCGGCGCCCAGCCGATGATGTTGCGTGATGCCGCGCTGGTCGCGGGCAAGGATCTGCGGGTCGAGGTGCGGTCGCGCGTCACCCTCAACCAGGTCGCACCGTTTGCGGTGCTGGTGCTCGTGCTCTTCGCCTTCGCCCTCGAACCCGACCGTGGGTTGCTGACCCGGGCCGCCGCCGGCCTCTTCTGGCTCGCCGTGACCTTCAGCGCGCTGCTGGCCATCCAGCGCAGCTTCGCCATCGAGTCGGCCGACGGCGCACGCGATGGCCTCCGGCTGAGCGGGCTCGATCCGGCCGGCATCTTCCTCGGAAAGGCCGCCGCCGTCGCCGTCGAGTTGCTCGCCCTCGAGGTGCTTCTCGGGCTCGGCGTCGTGATTCTCTACAACGCCGACCTCCACGGCGCTCTCCTGCTCACCCTCACGTGTGTGGCGGCCACCGCCGGGTTGGCGGCCGCCGGCACCGTGTACGGCGTGCTCGCCGCCGGCGCTCGGGTGCGCGAGACGCTGTTGCCCCTCCTGCTCCTGCCCGTCGTCGCACCGGTGGTGCTCGCAGCGACGCGTGCATCGGAGGCTGCGCTCGGGCAATCGGTCGCCGACGGATGGGCTTGGGTGCGACTCCTCGGCGTGTTCGCGGTCATCTACCTGGCCGTCGGGGCGCTCGCCTTCGGGCCCCTCCTGGAGGACGCATGAGAGGCCGCATCTTCGATGGGCTCCTGGGTATCGCCGCCGCAGTGACTCTGGCGACGACGCTGATTCTCGGCCTGCGACTTCCGCCCACCGAGGAGCAGGACTCCTATGCCCGCCTCATCGCCGTGCATCCACCGATCGCCTGGGTGGCCTACCTGGCGTTCGGAGTGATGGCGCTCGGCAGCCTGCTGTGGCTGATCCCGGCAACCCGCGCTCGCCGGTGTGACCGGTTGGCCGCGGCTGCGGCCGAGGTCGGCGTCGTGATCCTCTACAACGCCGGCCTCCACGGCGCCCTCCTGCTCACCCTCACGTGTGTGGCGGCCACCGCCCGGTTGGCGGGCGCCG
>JBKJLN010000259.1:0-11309 GCA_046596935.1 Acidimicrobiales bacterium | reverse complement strand
CGCAGTCGACGGTCGAGGCCCGGAACGCTGAGATCCGCAAGAACGTCCTGAAGTACGACGAGGTCTACAACGAGCAGCGAAAAGTCATCTACGCACGACGCATGCAGGTGCTCGATGGACAGGACCTCCGCGACGAGACCGTCGAGCTGATCACCGACGCGCTAACCGAGTCAGTCGACACCTTCTGCACCAGCGACTACCCCGAGGACTGGGACATCGAGGGCCTCCTGGCCGAGGTCACGACCTACTACCCGACCAAATTTACGGCCGACGAACTGGCCGCGGCCGCAACGCGCGAGCAGCTCACCGACAGCTTCGTCTCCGAAGCCACGGCCCACTACGAGACCCGTGAGGACGAACTCACGCCCGATCTCATGCGCGAGCTCGAGCGACGGATCATGCTGCAGATCATCGACCAGCACTGGGTCGAGCACCTCTCGGCCATGGACTACCTCAACGAAGGCATCAGCCTACGGGCCATGGGCCAGAAGGACCCGCTCGTCGAGTGGCAGCGTGAGGGATTCGAGATGTTCGGCAAGATGATGGAGTCGATCGACGTCGATTACGTCAAGTACGTCATGCACGTTCAGGTCGTGGTGGAAGAACCCGAGGAACCTGACCTCACCCAGGCCCAGTTTCGAGCGGCCGAAGATCCCGTGCAGTCCCCGTCGTCCCTTCCGCCCATGGCCTTCGACGACGAGGAGCCTTCCGCCGGCGGCCAAGGTGCAGGCCCGACTGCCGCCGACGCCGACGTGCCCCAGGTCCCGATCGTCAAAGGCGACCACGAGCGCGTCGGCCGCAACGACCCCTGCTGGTGTGGCAGCGGCAAGAAATACAAGCACTGCCACGGCCACTAGTTCGCTGGTCCGGCGACGTTTGTTGAGCGGAAGTGGCAGCCACTTCCGCTCAGGAATCCCCATTTCGCGACCACTTCCGCTCAACGGAGTGGCCGCTCCTTCGCTTGACGGAGGAGCTGTTCGAGGCGACGGGCGGTGGCGGCCGGGTTGCGGAGGATCTCGTCCCATGTGAATCGTCCAACCAGCCAGCCGGTGGCGGCTACCACGGCTGTCTCTCGGCGTGCGTCATGGACCGGCTGATCGAGGTGATGCTGGCCGTCGAGCTCGATGAAGATGCCGAGCTCGGGCCAGGCGAAGTCGACGAAGGCGACGAGTTCGCCGTGTTGATCAAGTATCTCCACCTGTCGGATCGGCTCCGTCGAGCCGGGGACCCGACGCCGCAACTGGACGAAGAGGGTCTCCAGCAAGCTTCCGGTCGGAGCGGCTCCTGGCGGCCGAAGTGCGAGAACCCGCCGAATCCGGCCTGAGCCGGGCGTTCGTCGCCGCTTCAGCTCAGGGACGAGGGCCTCGAGATCGGAAATGGAGACGAGCCCTTTGCGCAGCGCCGACTCGAGCGCCTGCTCCCACCGGAGATCGTCGAGCAATGCGGCCAGATCGATCAGGGTCTGCAGGGCATCGGTCGTCTCCATCCCCGCAACCGTGCAGATGCCGGAAAGCAGCTCCCGCCGACGGCACCCAGCGCGGGCGTTCGACGAACCTGTCGGGCGGATCATCTCGGGACCGGCCAGATCGACCGAGTCGAGTCCGAGGAGCACTCCGGCGAGGCGGCCGCAAGCAATGGCTTCGGCTGCGACGACCGGTCCGAGACTCCGGTCGAGATCGGTCGCCGGGTCGGAGCCGAACCGATAGATGCCTCGGCCCAGCCGCACCCAGCGACCGGTCGCCTCCCCGTGTCGCAGCTGCCCTCTGGACATGCCGCTTTCGGCGGCGGTGAAGTACAGCGACCGCCTGTCCGGTCCCCCTCGACTTCGTTGAGCGGAACTGGCGGTCAGATCGCGCTCAAAGCACGATTCTGGCGACCGCTTCCGCTCGATAAACGGCACGGGGGGAAGGGCGGGGCGGGGGAAGGGCGAACGTGAGGGCGCGGCCGTCTCGGGACGAGGTGGGGCGCTGAGGGTCGAAGGTAGCGGCGGTAGCCTCTCGGGGCCATGCGCAACTTCTCCGACGATCTCGAGGGCTTGCGCAAGCGGCTGACCGAGGCGGAGGTCTACCTCGACCTGGCGGGCAAGCGGGTGCGGCTGGCCGAGCTCGAAGCCGACATGGGGCGACCCGACCTCTGGGACGACCAGGAGAGCGCGCGGGCCATCACGACGGAGTATGGCCGGGTCAGCGACGACGTCAAGATCCTCGCTGAGCTGGGCGGACGCCTCGACGACACCGAGGCCTTGTACGAGATGGCCCAGGAGGAGGGCGACGAGAGCCAGGAGGACGACATCGCCACCGAGGCATCGGGAGTCGCCAAGGCACTCGACGAGCTCGAGCTCCGCAGCCTCTTCACCGGCGAGTACGACGAGGTCGACGCCATCTGCGAGATCCATGCCGGCGCCGGTGGCACCGACGCCCAGGACTGGGCCGAGATGATGGTGCGGATGTACACCCGCTGGGCCGAGCGGCGGGGCTTCACCTACGAGATCGACGAGGTCTCGCCCGGCGCCGAAGCCGGCATCCTCAGCGCCACCCTGATCATCAAGGGCCGGTACGCCTACGGCCTGTTGAGCGCCGAGAAGGGCACGCACCGATTGGTCCGGATCAGCCCGTTCGACTCCCAGGCGCGGCGTCAGACCAGCTTCGCCTCGCTCGACCCGACGCCCTTCCTCGAGGATCTCAGCGGCGAGGTCACCATCGAGGAGAAGGACCTCCGCGTCGACACCTACCGCTCATCGGGTGCGGGCGGCCAGCACGTCAACGTGACCGACTCGGCCGTCCGCCTCACCCACCTCCCGACCGGCATCGTCGTCAGTTGCCAGAACGAGCGCAGCCAGATGCAGAACAAGGCGCGAGCGATGCAGGTGCTGGCGGCCAAGATCGCCGAGCGCCAGCGGGAGGAACGCCTGGCCGACATGGCCGAGATCTCCGGCCCGGCGTCGCAAGCGGGGTGGGGCAACGCCTTCCGCCACTACGTGCAGGCCCCGTATCAGATGGTGAAGGACGACCGGACGGGCTACGAGACCGGCAACGTCCAGGCGGTGCTCGACGGCGACCTCGACGAACTGATGGAGGCCTGGTTGCGGTGGCGTCGCCAGACGGCCGAGGGCGCGGCCTAACCCAGAAGGAGCGCCAGGTCGGGCCGCCGGCGTTCGTCGACCGCCACCTGTGCGAGCAACGCACTGACCACTGCGACAAGGAGCCCGGCAGCCACACCGATCGGCGTCGTGACTTCCCGAAGTGGAGCGGGCCGGGCCAACGTCTGACTGCGCACCAACGGCCCTCGGACGGATCTCGCAGGACGAGTCGCGTCGACCCCATTCGACTCGAGCGATTCGAGGGGACCGAGGAGCTCGATGGCCGTGGTCGTCGGCGACGCCGCCACTGCGACCGGAAGGGTCGTCGGCACCGGTACGGCCTCGGGCACAGCGGTCGTCGGCACCGGCGAGCGCGACGCCCGGAGTGTGGTCGTCGGTGGGGGAGCGTCCGCGACCGCACCAGGAGCCGGAGTCGATCCGGCGGAGGAGGGCCGGCGGAATACCTGGGTCACCCAGACCACCCCATCGCGCACAACAACCCCCACGCCGACTTCGGTGAAGCGCGTGCTCAGGATCTCCGATCGATGCGTGGCTGACTCCATGAAGGCGCGATGGATGTTCTCCACGGTCTCGCCGGTGCCGACGTTCTCGCCAACCGCATCCCAGTTCTGGACGTCGGAGGCCAGTCGGGGGTTGTGATAGAGCCGATCCTCGCGGGCCATGTCCTCAGAATGGCGCCGAGCGACGGCCACGAGGTCGGCGGCCATGGTGTAACTGGGGATTCCGACGGCGGCCCGCTCGCCGGCAATGCGGGCCACGAAGTCGGCCTCGGCCTCGGGCGTCGGTGCGGCCGTTGCTGGGGCCAGAGCCCAAAAGACCACGCTGAGCAGCCAGGATGCGGCGATCAGCGCCGCCAGCAGGACCCGGCGGTTGCTCACGACGGGTGCTTCGACGCCCACGGGATGATTCCCTTCCGATTGGCCGGCACGGTAGCCTCGTCTGACCGCGCCGCACCTTCCTCTCTCCCGTCGCGGCCCCTCTCTCATGATCCGTCTGGACCACGTCACCAAGTCGTACAAGGGAACGACCGTCGCTCTGCGCGATTGTTCCGTCGACATCGCCAAAGGCGAATTCGTCTTCATGGTCGGGCCCTCGGGCTCGGGGAAGTCGACCTTCCTCCGCCTCCTGACCAAGGAGCAAGAGCCGGACGACGGCTCGATCTGGGTCGCCGGCAAAGAGATCAATACGCTCAACCATTGGAAGGTTCCCTACTTGCGCCGCAACATCGGGTGCGTGTTCCAGGACTTCCGCCTGCTCCCGAACAAGTCGGTCTACGAGAACGTGGCCTTCGCCCTCGAGGTGATCGGCCGACCAAAGCACGTGATCTCGAGTCAGGTGCCGCAGATCCTCGACCTCGTCGGTCTGTCAAAGAAGATGGAGAACCTGCCGACCGAGCTCTCCGGCGGCGAGCAGCAGCGGGTGTCGATCGCGCGGGCGTTCGTGAACCGTCCGCTCATCCTCTTGGCCGACGAGCCGACGGGAAACCTCGACCCGAACACGTCCGTGGGCATCATGCGGCTCCTCGACCGGATCAACCGAACGGGGACGACGGTCGTGATGGCAACGCACGACCAGGGCATCGTCGACTCCATGCGCCGGCGGGTGATCGAGCTCGATCGCGGCACGGTCGTACGCGACCAGGCCCGAGGGGTCTACGGCGTCGGCTCGTGACGTTGGCGCAAGGGTTCACCCGCGGCCGCGAGGGAGCGCTGGACGATCCCGCACGGCTGCACTGGCGCCATCAGCTCCTGTTGACGTTCGCCTTCGTGGGCGTGGGGATCACAGCCCTTGCGCTCCTTCGTCTCAGCGTGTCGCGCGAAGCGCACGTCGAGACCATCCGCCTGATCGACGGGCGCACCGTCCGCAGTGCCAGCTATCTCGTCACCCTCTGGCCGGCAGCGCTCGGTGTCTTCGCCCTGTCGGCCCTGGCCCTCGTCCTTCTGGTGCACGCCTATCGCGTCGCCGCTTTCACCTTCCGTAGAGGAGATCAATAAACGTGGCCATCTCGGTCGATTACGTCGTACGCGAAACGGTCACCAACCTCCGTCGCAACTTGCTCATGACGACGGCGGCGGTGCTGACGGTCGCCGTTTCACTGTTCCTGGTGGGCGGCGCGCTCCTGCTGCAGCAGGCCGTCAACAAGGCCACGCTGCAGTGGCGGGGCGGGGTCGAGCTCAACATCTTCTTGAACCCGGATGTGGCGACGACCCAGCGCGATGGGCTTCAAGCCGAACTCTCGGCCATGCCCGAGGTCAAGAAGGTCACGTTCGTCGATCAGGAAGCGGCGTACAGCGAGTTCAAGCAGATGTTCGCCAACTCCCCCGACATGGTCGAGAGCGTCACGGCCAAGGACCTTCCTCCGTCGTTCCGGGTCGTGCCTCGCCAGCCCGAGTTGGTCGATGTCGTGGGCGAGCGCTTCAAGAAGCGCGAAGGCGTCAAGGAGGTCGTGTACGCCAAAGAGACGGTCGAGACGCTGATCAAGGTGACCTTCTACCTGAAGTGGGGGATTGCGGTGATCGCCGGCGTGCTGCTCCTCTCCGCCGCCCTGCTGATTCTCAACACGATCCGGATGGCGATCTTCGCCCGCCGGCGTGAAGTCGCCGTGATGAAGCTCGTCGGCGCCACCAACTGGTTCATCCGGATCCCGTTCATGCTCGAGGGCATGTTCCAGGGGGTGGTCGGCGCCGCCTTCGCCATCCTGGCCATGTGGTTCGGGAGGACGGTGATCGAACGTCTCATCGCCGACAACTCCCTGCTCGGGCAGTTCGTCGTTTCGGGCAGCGACGTCGCAGGAACGGGCCTGTTCATCCTCATCGTCGGCGCCCTCGTCGGCGGTGTCGGATCAGCCATCGCCGTCAGCCGCTTTCTCGACGTCTAGCGACTCGGCGGTCCCTCCCGGGCGCCTGTTGATGATGTTGGTACCGTTGCACGTGTGAAGTATCGAGGCGTCCTGGCGGTGCTCTGCGTGAGCCTGCTCGGCGCCGTCCCGGCAGCGGCGGCGACATCGACAACCACGTCGACCACGGCTCGCAAGCCGATCGTTCCGACGTCGACCTCGACGTCGTCGACCACCACCACGACCTCGCCCGAGGCTGCCCGCCAGAGCGCAATCACCAGCGAGCTTCGGACGTTGCGGGCGCAGGTGGAAGAAGCCTCGGCCGAGGAGGCTGGCGTGCTCGACGTCCTCGATGAGGTCGCCGGCAAACGGCGGACCATCGAAGGCCAACTCGGCGCTCTTGACGCTGAGTTGACCTCTGCGACGGCCGAATTGGAGGCGGCGACAGCCCGACTCGGAGCCGTCGACGCTGATCTCCAGCGGGCCAAGACCAAGCTGTCGGCGACCGAAGGCGACCTCGTCGTGGCTCGAACCGAGTTGACCGATCGGGCCGTCCGGGCCTACATCCACCAACCGGCATCACAGTTGGCCAACGTCCTGTTGGAGCGCTCGAACTACCGCGAGCTCGCAGCGACGATGGACTTCCTCGGCGCAATGTTCGACGCCCAGGAGCTGGCCGTCGCTCGCTTCCAGGTACTGCGCAACAGCATCGACACCGAGCAGCGAATGTTGGGCACCACCCGCGAGGAAGCCACGGCGCAGAAGGAGCTGGTGGCGTTCCATCGCGACCAGCTCGTGGCCGTACGCGCCCGGCAGGCGACCCTCCGGGCCTCCGCCGCCGCCGAGGAGGGGCGCCAGAAGACAGTCCTGGCGGGCGTGCGGAGTCGGGTGCGGGAGTTCGAGGACGAGATCGCATCGTTGAAGAAGGAATCCGATGTCATCGGAGCCCTCCTCAAGAGTCGCCAGCGAGTCCAGGCGAAGGCACCGACCGGAACAGGTGTGCTCGCTACGCCCGTGCCGGGACTCCGGACGTCGAACTTCGGCCCCCGTGTGCATCCGATCTTCGAGACCGTGCGCATGCACAACGGCGTCGATTTTGCGGCCGGCATGGGCACGCCGGTCCGCGCCAGCGCCGATGGAGCGGTGGTCTCAGCGGGCGATCGTGGGGGCTATGGCACGGCCGTGATCATCGATCACGGCAACACGTTGGCGACCCTCTACGCCCACTTGAGTCGGGCTGCGGTGGCGGAGGGATCAATCGTTGCTCGTGGCACGGTGATCGGATACAGCGGATCGAGTGGCTTCTCCACCGGCCCCCATCTGCACTTCGAGGTCCGGGTCAATGGCACTCCCGTCGACCCGCTCCGCTACCTCTGATCAGTGCATCGTCCGGGTCGTCTCGGGCGACAGGTCGTGGTGGCCATCGCTCCGCACCTCGACCGTGGGTTCGGGATCTTCCCGGATGACGGTCTCCTCGACGCTTCCACCGACCGACGGGTCGAGGGCGCGGGCCAGAAGCTTTCCGTGCCAGCGCTCGCCCATGATCCCGCCGAGGATCGAGCCGAGCAGCATGGCGACGAGTGCCGCCAGTCCGGCAATCGTGCCGACAGCACGGATTTGCTCACTCGAGGTCGGGACACCGATCGAACGAAGATTGTCGACGAGTCCGTCGACGCCGGTCTGGCTACCGATCGCCGCCCCGACCCCAGCGGCCACGAGGATGCCCATTCCGAAGACCAGCGCGCCGTTCACGGCGCCGGCTCGTCGTGCCATGCGGCCGGCGACGTAGCCCCCGTACAGGTACGACAGGAACAGGACGAGAGCGACGACGGCTCCGCTGGGGGCGCCCAGTTCACGCCAGTCGTTGTCGCTGAACGCCCGTACGTCGACACCGACGGCACTCAGGATGCCACCGCCGACAGCTGCGAGGATGGCGAACGCGCCGTACGACACGAGCACGCCGGCGAGCACGCTTCCTACCGAGATCTTCGGGTACCCGGCTTCGGTGGCGAGTTCGAGACGATCGTGACCACTTTCGACTGCACGGTTCCTGCGCATCGTTCCTCCTGGGATGGTCGGCCCAGGGAACGTTCCCGAACTGCGAGCCGGGCTAACCGCCGGCCAGGGTGACGGGAATGGTGAGCCTGGTGCCGTCCTCGGACATACGCGCCACGAAATCGTCGCAGCTGACGGCCCGGCTGTAGAGGAAACCCTGCACCAAGTGGCAGCGAAGGAAGCGGAGCACCCTTCGCTGCTCGACCGTCTCCACGCCCTCGGCGATGCAACGCAATTGGAGGTCGGCGGCCATGTTCACCACGGCCCGAAGGATGGCGATGTCGGCCGGGTCGGGTTGTCCGGTCACGTCGATCACGAAGCTGCGGTCGAGCTTGATGGCATCGATGGGGAAACGCTTGAGGTGGCCGAGCGACGAATACCCGGTGCCGAAGTCGTCGATGGCCAACTGCACGCCGAGATCCTTGAGCGACGACAGCGTCTTCTCGACGTCGCTCGACTGGTCGGCGACGACGTGCTCACTCACCTCGACCTCGAGGCGATTCGCCGGAAGCTGCGACGAGGCGAGCGCTCCGGCGACCATGCCCACCACCCCACCGCGCAACATCGTTCGGGCGGAGACGTTGACAGCGATCGTTGGAACATGGATTCCGTCGGCGTCCCAGCGCATCATCTGCTCGCAGGCCGTACGGAGGACCCAACGATCGATCTCGAGAATCGAGCCGTCTTCTTCGGCCACGTCGAGGAAGAGGTCAGGACCCATCAAACCTCGCAACGGGTGCTGCCAACGGAGAAGGGCCTCGGCGCCGACGACCATGCCGGTATTCGTGTCGACCTGCGGCTGATAGTGGACGACGAGCTCGTTCCGAGCCAAAGCCCGATGCAGATCACCGGCAATGAGCAGACGATCGCGGGAGGCCTCGCTCATGGCCGGGGCGTACGAGCGGAAGGAGTTCCCGCCGTCGGCCTTGGCCCGATACATGGCGAGGTCGGCGTGCGAGAGAAGCGTTTCGGGCTGTTCTCCGTGGTCGGGATAGATGGCGATGCCGACGCTCCCACCGACGTAGATCTCCTGCTCGCCGTGGATGAAACTGTCGGCGAGCGTGTCGAGGATGGCGGTGGCCACGGCCTCGGCGTCGGTCACGTCGGTCAGCGAATGCATCAGCACGACGAACTCGTCGCCACCGATACGAGCGACCGTGTCGCCCGGGCGGATGGCTGCCCGAAGACGTCCAGCGACATCCTGGAGGACGACGTCACCGACTTGGTGGCCGAGGGTGTCGTTGATGAGCTTGAACCGGTCGAGGTCGACGTACAACACCGCCATCGGCCGCTCGTCCCTGGCCGCCAGCTCGACCGAGAGCCGCAAACGGTCGTCGGCCAGCACCCGGTTGGGCAAGCCGGTCAGCGGGTCGGTCGTGGCGGCATCGTTCAGTTGCCCGTAGGCCTCTCGCAGCGCCACCTGTTGGCGGGCATCGGTGAAGAGGATGGCCCGACAGGTGCGACCACGGCGATCGATGGCGACGTAGCGCACGTCGATCCAACAGCCTCCGCGGACTTCCACCAACCCCTCGCCTATTGCGGGGGGAAATTCCTCGGCCGCTTCGATGGCGGTCCAACCTGTGATCGAGGCGGCCGCATGGTTCCACACGATCAATCTGCCCGTGTCGTCGTGCACGGCGAGCCCGACGCGCATGCCGGCGACGACCTCTTCGGCCAGCGATGGCGCGCTCCCGCGTCGAAGCCTGACGCCTTGGCGGATGGGCACACCCACAGTGTGGAGCCAACCGGCCACGGTGGTCTATGGCCCGAATTGCCTAGTCCGGACCATTTGAGCGGTCCGTGCGGGCGCTGGAAGGTGCTTTGGAGCCCGAGGCGGCCTGCGCCGACGCCACTTCCGGCGGTTCCAGGGGTTTCATCCAGAGATCGATGGCCGACCAGAACGTTCGGCTGAACGGATAGAAGAAGATCGGGACGATCGTGCCGACGGCCATGCCGCCGGCGGCCAGGCCGAGCGCCGACGGGTGCGGCAGCGTCACGGCCACCCCCACTCCGATGAACACCGCCAGGCTGATCATCATCACCCCGAAGTTGACGACGAAGGCGCCGAGAAAAAAGCCCTCCTCGCGCTCGAAACGCATACCGCAACGCGGGCAGCGATCCACCATCGTGAACCATCCTCGGAACAAGTGGCCGGAGCCGCAGCGAGGGCAGTGGCGGACGAGGCCCCGCAGCAACATCAGTGCCCTGTTCGGGAGGGGATGGGGGTCGATGGCCACCCCCTTCGTCTACCCCGCTCGCCGAGCGCGAGCGGCCCTCATGACAGCATGTCGTATGGGTGATGAGGTCGGGTATCAGCCCGAACAGGTCGTGACGACGGCGGACGAAGTCCTGCGGATGCTCGGCGAGCCGATGGAGTCGCAGGTCAACAAGGTGATCGACCACATCGATGACCATTGCCGGGCCTGGATCGAACGCAGCCCGTTCGTGGTGATCTCGAGCGCCTCTGCGGCGGGGGCGATAGACGTCTCGCCGAAGGGGGATCCGCCTGGGTTCGTTCGTGTGCTCGATGCGAAGACCCTCGCTGTTCCCGACCGCCCGGGGAACCACCGGGGTGACACGTTCCTTAACGTGCTGGAGAATCCGCACGTCGGTCTCATGTTCGTAGTTCCGAAACGCCGAGAAGTCGTCCGGGTGTCGGGAACGGCGACCGTGGTCAAGGATCCTTCGCTTTTGGAGTCGATGTCCATTGATGGCAAGGTGCCAGCGCTCGCGCTCGTCGTTCGCGTGCGAGAAGCGATGTTCCACTGTGGAAAGTCGATGATCCGCTCCCACATGTGGGAGCCCGACCTCTGGGCGTCCGTCGAGGGTCTACCGACCTACGGACGTGCGCTTGTCGATCACGCCCTCCTCGACTGCTCGGTCAACGACATGGAGAAAGCCACCTACCTCAACGAGAAGTACCGCTTGTACGACGAATGACTGAATGACCGATGGAAGCGGTGGCCCGCTTTGGGTCGCCGATCGTTCCCGGGCAATTTCGAGGGCTCGCCAGAAATAGCCGACAAAAAGGGCTCTTCTGACGTACTTGTGGGTGCTCAACTTGCGGTTCGACCAGGCAGGTCGGGGCGGGGCCCGCCGACGGAGAGCATGGCGAGTGCGATGAGCACGTCGGGTGATTTGAAGCCGTAGGCGATCCGTTGGAGGAGGCGGATCTTGGTGTTCGTCGACTCGATCAGGCAGTTGGAGAGCTAGTGCTCGAGGGCTGCGTGGATGCTCGCTCGGTGGCGGCGGATCCTCGCCCCGAGTTTCACGAACGACGGGATCCGCGACCGGGCAGCCCATGAAAGCCATCGGTCA
>JBKJLN010000209.1:0-5425 GCA_046596935.1 Acidimicrobiales bacterium | reverse complement strand
GTCCTCGGGCCGGAACTCGCCGCTGGTGCCATGGCCGTAGACCCCGATCACCCCGTAGAGACGTCCGTCGTAGACCACGGGGACCGCCATGGCGGCGTCGCTCACCGGCTCCCCATCGGCCAGTTCGACGTCTCCGGGAAACTGCACCAGCCCCAATTCGCGGGCGGCGGTGCCGGCCACTCCTGTGCCGTTGAGTTCGAGGGAAGGAATCGCCCAGCTCTGGGCGGCCGTTGCGCGAATGCGCGCCGGCATCGCCACGCGCTCGAAGAACAGCGCCTCGTCGGCACGAAGGGTCAGCGTGCATGCCTCGAGGACGACGTCGATGATGCCGCCGATGTCGTGGGTCGAGACGAGCACGTCTCCCAACCGAGCGACGGCCGCCGCGAATTCGTGGCGGCTCTGTTCGAGCTCCTGGACGTATTCGCGGAGGTTGTCGGTCATCTGGTTGAAGGCTCGTCCGAGGGTGGCCAGCTCGACATCCCCGGCGGGCTCGACGCGTTGGCTCAGATCACCGCGCGAAACGGCCAGCGCCGCCTCCACCAGGTTCTCGACCGGGCCGGTCACCAGGCCGCTCACGACGTAGCCGACGAGCACGATCAGGACCGTCAGGACCACGAGCAGGGCGCCGAACAACAGGATGAGCCGGCTCCGGCTCGCCCCTGTCTGCGGCCGGGACGAGGCAATGATGTCGAGCCCGGTGCTGGCGCTCTGCGAGGCAACAGCGAATCGACGATCGCCATCGAACGCGCCGACGAATTCTCCCTGCAACGCTCGGTCGGGGAGGGCGGTGAACGCCGTGGTCGAGGCGATGACGCGCCGGCCGTCGAGCAGCGTTATTGCGATCGGAGCCGACTTGATGAACCGCTCGACACGCGTGTCGTCGAGCCAACGGGCGATGACCAGACGGCCTCCGCCGCCGGGTATCGGTGTGGTGGCGCCGAGGGCTCGCCCTCGCCCTCCCGTCGTCAGAAGTTCCGTATCGGTTGGTGCCCGCACTGTTCCCGAGAAATCGGCATCCCGCCGGGCCGCGCCCACGATGGACCCGGTGGCGTCCTCGAGGACGACAGCGTCGAGATCGGCGTCAGCGAGGAGACGACGGAGTTCCTGGTCGAGCACCGCTCCGCCATCGCTCGACGCCGCGGCGAGGCGAGGGTCACCCGCCAAGGTCGGCGCCAACCGCTCGACGGTGGCGGCCTCGGCCGCCAGTTGGGCCTCGACGAATCCGACGACCTGGCCGAGGCGCTCGAAGCTCCGTTGCTCCTCGCTGTTCCCGATCAGATTGACGACGGTGACCCCGACCGCCGTGATCGGGACGACGATCGTCAAGGCCACGAGAAGGGTCAATCGGCGCCGAAGAGACAAGTTCACATGGTACGAGACCGGAGATGCCGAGTCGTCGCCGAGTCGGTACACTTAGCAGTCGCCGAGTGAGAGTGCTAACGCTCCATCGGGACTCCCGGGAGGAAAAGCAGTCGATGCCCACGTATGAATATGCCTGCCGGGCCTGCGACGAGCGCCTCGAGGTCGTGCAGTCGTTCCACGACGACCCGCTCACCGAGTGCCCCGCCTGCGGGGGCCAGCTCCGCAAGGTGTTCCAGGCGGTCGGCATCGCCTTCAAGGGCAGCGGCTTCTACAAGAACGACAGCCGGTCATCGAAGTCGTCCTCGAGCACGTCGTCGAGCGCAGGCAGCGACGCCAAAGCCGACAGCGGTTCATCCTCATCGGGCGACGCATCCTCGAGTTCGAAGTCGGACAGCAAGGCGACGTCGGGCGACTCCTCGTCTTCGTCGACGCCCTCCAGCTCGGGGACGACCGGGTCGAGCTCGGGTTCAGGCGCGGGCTCGGGGTCGTCCGGCGGCTCGTCGGGCTCATCCGGCAGCTCCGACAAGAAGAGCGCCTCCTCCACCCCTTCGTGACCTCGCCGCCGGGCGGGATCCGCGCCGAGATCGGGGTTTTCGGCGGGTCCGGCTTCTACGCCTTCCTCGACGACGTCGTCGAGACCCAGGTGCACACTCCCTACGGCGCGCCGTCGGCCCCCCTGGCCGTCGGCACCATCGAGGACCGGCGCGTGGCCTTCCTACCCCGCCACGGCGTGCACCACGAAGTTCCCCCGCATCGGGTCAACTTCCGGGCCAACCTCTGGGCGATGCGCGAGCTCGGTGTGACCCGGGTGATCGGTCCGTGCGCCGCCGGTTCGCTGCGCCCGGAGGTGCGACCCGGATCGTTCGTCGTGCTCGACCAACTCGTGGATCGCACCAACGGACGCTCGGCCGACACCTATTTCGACGGCGGCGTCGTCGGGCACGTGTCCTTCGCTGATCCCTACTGCCCCGAGCTGCGGACGCTGGCCCTGGCCGCCGGCGCCGACGCCGGAGTGACCATGCACGACGGCGGGACGGTGGTCGTCGTGCCCGGCCCGCGCTTCTCCACCCGAGCCGAATCCACCTATTACCGGGCGCAGGGCTGGTCGGTCATCAACATGACGCAGTACCCCGAGGCCTACCTCGCCCGCGAGCTCGGCATCTGTTACTCCGGTATCGCGCTCATCACCGACTTCGACACCGGCGTCGAGGGCGAGCCCGGCGTCGAGGCCGTCACCATGGACCGGGTCTTCGCCGTGTTGCAGGAGAACGTCGAGCGCACCCGCACGCTGCTGACGAAGGCCATCCCGGCCATTCCCGCGGCGGGTGACGTCCCGTCGTGCTCCTGTCGATCGGCTCTCGACCAAGGCCCCTTCCGCCCATAGCCTCCCCCTGTCGCATCCGTCCCTTCCTCCTCGCCCGCGCTGCTGATCTGCAGGAGGAAGTGTCATGCCCGTCCCGCCCCGCTGGCGCCGCCGGCTCCGTTCGTGGATACGCCGCTCGCCGGTCATGTGGTGGCTCGGCGCCGGCGCCTTGGCGCTTGTCACCCTGGTCGTGGTGCGGTCGTCGCTCGCCCAAGGTGCGTCGTTGGCCGAGCGCTACGGCGAGCTCCGCCTCGTCGCCGTGGTCGATGCACCTGTCGCCGCCGGCTCGGTCGTCGAGCGGGGCGACGTCCGGATGGAGCGCCGGCCGGCCTCGACCCTGCCCCGGGGCGTGCCCGTTGGCGGACCCAGCGGGGCGGCCGGACACACGGCGCTCGTTCCTCTCGTCCCCGGCGAGGTCCTCCTCCGTTCGCGCCTCGCCCCGGCGGGGCTGACGGGCGCCGCCGCTCTCCTCCCGGCCGGCATGCGGGCGGTGGCCGTTCCTGCCGGTCCCGGAGGTTCTCCGCCGGTGGCCATCGGCGACCACGTCGACGTGCTCGCCACCTTCAGCGACGGGACGGGCGGCAGCAGCGTGAGCGGCGACAGCCCGGCATCATCCGGTCCACCGACCGTTGTGGTGGCCGCCAACGCCCGGGTGCTCGCCCTCGACGACGAGGCCGACTCGGTGACTGTCGCCGTTCCCCCGGCCGACCTTCCGGCGCTGGCCTACGCCATCACTGCCGGCGTCATCACCCTCGCTCTCACCGGCCCGTGACTGGATCGGGTCAGAGGGCCTTGGTCGACGGGACGACGCGGGGGCGCCACTGGCGGGGGGCGTCGTAGTGATGGCCGACGATGCGGCCCTGTCGCAGCGATTGCAGGAAGGACGCCGGCCCGTCGAAGTCGGGCATCTCCACGTAGGCCGCGCCGATGGCCGACGGCTCGTGGGCGTCGCTCCCTGCCCCCCGGGCCAAGCCGTGCTCGGCGGCGAAGTCGGCCGCTCGTTGGTTCAGGTGGGCGAGCGAGATCTTGGCGTTCAGCACTTCCACGGCGTCGAGAGAGCCATCATCCGCGAGTTCGCGTAAGGCGCCCTCGGCGAGGCAGTGGCGCATCGGATCGAACGGATGGGGCACGTAGACCAACCCACCCTGTCGGCGGATCGAGGCGACGGCTTCGGAGGGTTTCATTCCGAAGGGCAGGCGCTCGGTGAGGAAGAGCCCGATGATCTCGCCGGCCGTCGTCTTCACCTCTTCACCCACGACGACCCGACAGCCAAGGGCGTCGGCCAACTCGAGACCGCCGTTGATCGTGCCGTGATCGGTGATGCAGAGCACGTCGATCTGCGATTCGGTCACCGCTTCGCGCAGCTCCTCGGGCGTCGTGGTGGCGTCACCCGACCACATGGTGTGCATGTGGAGGTCGACTCGCACCCATCCCTCGGGCTTGGTGTCGGCCAAGTGGGGATGGCGGACCGCAGCGACAGGAGGCGGCGCGGTCGCAGGCACGCCGGAAAGTTACCGGGTGGCAGACATTCGACGGCCGTGTTGGCCGTAGCCTTCCGGTCATGGGCATCGAGCTGGGCGCCAGCGCAACGCTCGAACTCCTCGTGGGCGAGGCCGACACGGCCATCGCCCACCGATCGGGCGACGTGGCGGTTGTGGCAACACCCCGCGTGTTGGCGTTGTGCGAAGAGGCGTGTTGCGCCGCCGTCGACGCCCAGCTCGAGGAGAACGCGACCACCGTCGGGATGCGGGCTCAGCTCGACCACGTCGCCCCGGTGCGTATCGGCTCGACCATCCGGGCCGACGTCACCTTGGAAAAGGTCGAGGGCCGGCGCCTCACCTTCACCGTGTCGGTCTGCGATGCCTCCGGGCTGGTCGCCGCCGGCCGCATCACGCGCGTCGTGGTGAACCGCGACGAGTTCCTCGAAAAGGCCCGATGAGCGACGGACGGCGCCTGGCGATGGCCCTCGCCGCCGCCGCTGCGTTCTCCGTCTTCGCAGGCGTCGTCGTCGACTTCGCCGGCATCGCTGGCTACCGCGGGGGATTCCTCCTGGCGACAGCCGCGCTGGCCGTCGGCCCTCTGCTCCTTCTTGCCCGCTTCGGCCGGGACATCGCCGGGCGCGGAATTCTCGCCGCTGCATTCCTCATTCTCGCCGTGACCGGCGCCGCCGTCGTCCACGACCGGGCGCCCGAGAGCCACGGCGAACTCGCCCGGCGCCTCGACGGTCTTGATTTGCCTTTGTTCGAGCAGGTGTCCGAAAGCCGACTCGGATCGTCGACGTGCCGGCCGTCGTGCCCCGCCATCGAGCGCCGATACGACGCACCGTCCACGGCACCCTTCGCTGCTGTCAGCCGCGTCAGTCTCGAGTTGCTCAGGCGCGGCATGATCACCGTCGACGATCGCCCCCGAAACCTCCGCAGCGCAGATTTCACGGCGACCACAACCGACGGCCTCCACTTCCACGTGCGGGCAGGGGCGAAGGAGTCGCCGGAGGCACCCGTGAGGGTAACTATTCGGTTGACGGCGAACTAGCGCCAGACACCAATCACCCGGGAGCCACCGTCAGGCTACGGACCCGCCGCATGGCGGGATCGATCTCGGCGGTCGTCTTTCGCCCCACGGGCGGAAAGACGACATCGTCGGCGAGGCGGAGCACGGTTCCGTCCTCGAAGACCAGATTGCGCTGCTTGCGGTCGACCG
>JBKJLN010000231.1:0-6324 GCA_046596935.1 Acidimicrobiales bacterium | reverse complement strand
GAAGGAAGTGCTGCCGGAGTTCCTCGAGCGTGACGAGAAGGCATCGGTGGAGAAGGCGAAGCGGATGGAGCCGATCATCGAGAAGGTGATGGCCCGCAAGGTCGACGATGCTCCCTCGCTGCCGACGCCCGACTACGCCTTTCCGGCGATGCCCCGCAAAATGGCCCAGGCGACTGGCAACAAGGAGTTCGAGGAGATGCTCGAGAAGGTTGCATCCGATCGTGCCAGCGGTGTCCGCAATCCGGGTGCCGGCATCACCGGCTGAGCTTCGGACCCCTCAGGGTGAGGGAGTCGTCGACTCGTCGAGGGCGACGACCGTGATCGCCACGGCCAGGACTGCGAGAAGTGCGCCGGCGAGACCGTAGAGCTCGAGGCCGGCAAACCCGGCTGCCGTGGTGAGAAACGGACCGAGTTTCACGGTCGAGCGCTCGAGGCGCCGCTGGAGAACGGCGTACTCGAGCACCTGGTACGCGGCGAAGGCGACCAGCACCACCAGCCCCTTTGTCGGGTCGTCGACTCCGGCGAAGACGACGATGGGAAGGGCGCCGATGCTGGCGCCGAGCAGCGGAACCAAGTCCCACAGCACCACCCACAGGGCGAGCGGGGCCGGGCCGGCGATCGACGCCGCTCGGGCCAACGCGTAGGCAAACACCCCGGCGATCGCGGCCATGGCGATCGAACCCCGCGCGTACCCGAACGCACGCCGGTAGACGGCGGCGCCGACGCGCTCGACGGTGGCGCGCCGCTCGTCGTCGTGGATCTGGCGGGCGGCAGCAGCTGCGAGGTTGGGGCCGTGCAGGAGGAAGAAGATCGTGAGCACGAAGATGGCCAGGAAGGCCAGCCCCCGCGTAGTCGCCGAGCGCAGCGCCTCGGCCGGCGACCCGCCGCGAAGACGGTCGGGGACACCCTCGACGAACCGTTCCACCCGGGCGCTGAGGTCGGCCTCGGTGGCGGCCTCGGCGAAGCGACTTTCGGTCTCGAGTTCTCGGGCGAGCGCAGGAGCGCGTCGTTCGAGCACGTCGGTCTGCTCGACGACGCCGTCGACCAACCCGTAGGTGACGCTACCGATGAGCAGCAGGCCCCCGAGTGCGGTCAGGGCCACGGCGATGCCCCGTGGAATGCGCCGTCCGAGCCGGTCGATCACGGGGAACACCAGGGCTGCGGTCGAGGCGGCGATCACGACCCACAACAGGACCCGCGTCGCACTCGACAGGATCCGAAGCACCAGAAGAGAAAGGGTGACGGCGGCGACGCCGAGGACGATCGACCGGCCGCTGACGCGGATGCGGCCGCGCGCCGGTGCCGCCAGAGCCTCGGGCAGGTCGGTCGTCCCGGGCACGTCGGTACGATACCGGCGTGGCCCCCGCCGATCCTCGAGGTTCGAGCGGCCACGCCACCCCAGTCGTGGCACCCACGATCGCTGCGGTCGACCTGGATTGGCGGTCACTGGCCGCCCTCGCCGGCGCGGTCGCCGGATTGGTCGTGCTCCTCGGCTTCACGCGGTCGGTGCCGCGCACTCTTGCGGCGATGGGGGTCGCGTCGATCCTGACGCTCGGGCTCGATCCGGTGGTCTCTTCCCTCTCGCGTCGCCTCCGCTGTCACCGGGGCCCTGCGGTTGCCGTCGTCCTTCTCGGGTTCGCCGTCGCCATCGCCTTGGTCGGATTACTGCTGGTGCCTCCGGCGGCGCGACAGGCGCGTGAGTTGGGGAACGATCTTCCGGCAGTTGTGGCCGACCTGACCGAACTCCCCCTCGTCGGCGACCAGCTCGCCAAGGCCGGCGTGCCGGAGTCAATCGAGCGGACGATCCGCCAGCTCCCGAACCGTTTGCTCGGCGATGGGACCCCGCTGCTGCGCATCGGTCGTCGCGCCGCCGACGGCCTGCTCGCCGCCACCGTGATGCTGCTGTTCGTGATCACCCTGCTGCTCGACGGCGACCGCCTGCTGCGCGGTGCTCGCCGTCTGGTGCCATCTCGCCACCGTCTCCGAGCCGACCGGCTCGGCGCCCTGACCTATCGGGTCGTCGGAAAATACGTCGCCGGGTCGCTGCTCGTCGCACTCGTCGCGGGGTTGTGCAACCTCGTTGCCGGACTCCTCCTCGGCGTACCCCTGGCGCCGCTGCTGGCCCTCTGGGTGATGGTGTGGAACCTGGTGCCGCAGATCGGTGGCGCCCTGGGCGGAATTCCGTTCGTGCTGTTCGGCTTCACGCAGGGCGCCGGGACGGGTCTGGCCTGCGCAGCGTTCTTCCTCGTCTACCAGCAGGTGGAGAACAACCTGCTCGGACCCCTGCTCGTCGGCCAAGCGGTCAAGCTGTCGCCGCCGGCGACGATGACTGCGGCCCTCATCGGTGTCTCCGCCGGAGGGGTCGTCGGTGCATTGCTGGCGGTGCCGCTCCTGGGGGCCTCGAAGGCCATCTACCTCGAGCTCCGGCCCGGCGAGGACGCCGACCCGAAAACTGCCGCCGGCTAGGTGTTTGCGGGCTCCAGGTCGGGTTCGCTGCGGGCTGGGCGGCTGGGGTCGATGCGCTCGCGGCGAGCGACGAAGGCCAACGCAACCATGCCGGCGATGCACAACAGACCGGGCGTCGCCCACGCTGCGCGGAAGCCGGCGGCATCGGCCACGAAGCCGACGAGGTAGCCGCCGGTCGAGGCGCCGACGTCGAAGCAGGCGGTGAACGATCCGAGAGCCTCCCCCCGCTCGGCGTCCGGAACGCGGTCGACCGTGAGTGCCATGAGTGCCGGGAAGATCAGTGCGTGCCCTGCGCCGAAGAGCGCCACGCCGACGTAGGCGGCCGCCGGCTTGGGGATGGCGGCGAGCACGAACATGCCGGCGGCCCCCGAGATGAGGCCGGGTAGCGCCACCGAGGCCCGCCCGAACCGGTCGGCAAGACGACCACTGACCAGGCGCACGACGAGGATGGTCACGGCGAACGTGGCGTACAACCCGCCGGACGAACCCATGCCGATCGAACGGGCATAGAGAGGAGTGAACGACGAAATGGCGGTGTAGCCAACCGCGATGGTCAGCAGCACGAGTCCTGGTCCCAGCGCCGCCGGGTGCACCCAGCGTCGGCGACGGACAGGGGCGTCGGCACCGGGGTCGACGGCGAACTCGGGCTTCGTCTCGGGCACGTTGAGCGCAATGGCGAAGGCGACACAGGAGCTGGCGATGGCGGCCCACCACGCCCAGGCGTACGTGTGGGTCTCGATCAGCACCTCGCCGAGCGCAGGCCCGGCGGCGAAGCCGGCGTAGAGGAACAACGAGAAGCGCGAGATGTAGTCGGCCCGCTTCTCGAGCGGAGCTAGATCGGTGGCCACGGTTGCGGCGGCGGTGTAGAAGGACGACCCGGCTAGCCCCTGGAGAAGACGGAGCACGACCACCGCCCAGAGCGAATGGGCGAACAGGAGTCCGACGGCCGAAGCCACGATCAGCACGGGTGCACCGCGAAGAAACCACGCCCGTCCGACGGCATCCATCCGCCGTCCGACGAAGGGCCGCGAGAACACGGCAGTGATCGAGAACGCGCCGACGGCAAGACCGACTGCAGCCTTCGACCCGCCCAGCTCACGACTCACGAACAGCGGCAGCCCCGACAAGAAGATGCCCATGGCCAAGAAGTGGAAGAACGTCGCCCCGCACAGCACCAAGAAGCGCGTGCGGACGGACGGCGGGGCGGCTTCCACGGGTGACCATCCTCACCGCTCGGCGCGGCCGCCAGCCAAACGGGTTGGTGGAAGGCCGTCGATAAACTCTGGGGTGTACACATGGCTGCGACCCCCGCCCCGACGCGTCAGCTCCTCGATCGTCCGGCGCGTCGAGAAACGATCTTGCGAGGCGCCGCTCAGGCATTCGCCGAGAAGGGGTATGCGGCCACGTCGATGGAGGACGTCGCCGCCGCTGCCGGCATCACCAAGCTGATCGTCTACCGCCACTTCTCCTCGAAGGAGGAGCTCTATGACGCGGTGCTCGAACGGGTGTCCGAGCGCTGGCGCGACTTGTTCAGGGCCGGTTTGCAGAGTGGGCGTCCGAGCGCAACGGCGATTCGGGCACTGCTCTCGGTCGCCCGTGACGATCCAGCCGGCTTCACCCTGTTGTGGCACCACGCCATCCGCGAGCCGCAGTTCGCCGACCATGCCGGCGACATCCGATCGCGCGGCGTGAATGCAGCCGAAGCCCTCCTGGCGACGGCGGGCGTCGAGCCCGGCCCGCTGCGCCGTTGGGCGTCGGAGACGATCATCTCCTACCTCGTCTCAGCCGTTCTCCACTGGATGGAGGAAGGGCGGGGGTCGGACGACGAACTGTTCGTCCAGCGAGTGGCGCGTTCGATGCCCGCGCTCGTCCGCTCCTGGATCGAGGAGTGAACGCAGAGTAGAACCGCACCTGTGCCCCCTCCCCTGACCCAGGCCGAGCTCGCCGACCGCCTTCGATCTCTCCACGTTCCCGGTGAGCCGCTTCTTTTGCCCAACCCGTGGGATGCCGGCTCGGCGCGCCTCTTGGTGTCACTCGGATTCAAAGCGCTGGCCACGACGAGCAGCGGATACGCCGCCAGTCTCGGTCGACTTGACGGCGCCGTCACTCGCGACGAAGCCGTTGGCCACGCCGCGGCTCTGGTCACGGCGGTGGCTGACGACGGTGTCCCGTTGTCGGCTGACCTCGAGCACGGGTTCGCCGACGACGCCGAGGGCGTCACGAAGACGGCGCAGGCGGCCGTTGCTGCCGGTCTCGCCGGCTTCTCCATCGAGGACTCGACGGGTCGGTCCGACGATCCGATCTTCGAGTCGGCACTCGCTACCGACCGCATTGGTGCGGCTGCCGCCGTTGCCCACGATGCCGGAGGCCCCCAACTCGTGCTCACCGGCCGCTGCGAGATGTACCTCCACGGCCAGCGCGATCTCGACGGGGTCATCGCTCGTTTGCAGGCCTACGCCGCTGCGGGGGCCGATGTGGTGTTCGCCCCTGGTGTGGTCGAGCTCGATGAGGTCGCCCGCCTGGTACGGGAGGTCGACCGTCCGGTGAATGTGCTCGCATTCCCGGGAAGCCCGTCGGTGGCTGCGCTCGCATCCGTCGGCGTCTCCCGCATCTCCATCGGTGGGGCATTCGCCTATGCGGCATACGGCGCACTCGTCGAAGCTGCGACCGAGTTCCGCGACCTGGGCACCTACGGCTACTGGGCGGCGGCCGGTCCCGGAGCCGGGGCCGCCCGCTCCGCCTTCCGTCCGTCGTCGTCGTGACCTGATCGAACAGGTGTTCGACTATCCTGGGATCGCATGCGGTGGACGTTGGCCGACGACTCCGGCCCTCAGGGTGCGCTGTTCGCGGAAGACGACGTCGTCGACCGTCACGTCGGAACCGGGGAGTACCGAGGCCTCGAGTTCCTCCACGTCAATGCCAGACGGATTCTCAACGAGGTGCCATCGACGTCTCATCTGCCGTTCCGCTGGACGATCAACGCCTACCGAGGTTGCAGCCATGCGTGCACCTACTGCTTCGCCCGGCCGACCCACGACTACCTGGGGCTGAACATCGGCACCGACTTCGACTCGAAGCTCGTCGTGAAAGTGAATGCCGTCGAGCGGTTGCGAGCCGAACTCAAGGCCAAGCGATGGGCGGGTGATCACATCGCCATGGGAACGAACACCGATCCCTACCAACGGGCGGAAGGGAAATACCACCTCACACGCGGCATCGTCCAGGTGCTCAGCGAGGCGTCGAACCCGTTTTCGATCCTCACGAAGTCGACGCTCATCCTGCGCGATTTGCCGCTGTTGGTCGAGGCATCGAAACGGACGGATGTGCGGGTGAACCTGTCGATCGGAACCCTTGATCCGACCACGTGGAAGGCCACCGAACCCGGCACTCCGCACCCGAGGCAACGGGTGGAGGCGGTGCGCAAACTCGTCGACGCCGGCATCGAGTGCGGAGTGCTGGTGGCGCCGATCATCCCGGGAATGTCGGACGACCCCACCCAGCTCGAGGAGGTGGTGTCCGCCTGCGTCGACGCCGGCGCCGTCAGCGTCTCGGCCATCAGCCTGTTCCTCAAGCGAGGCGTGCGTGAGCACTGGATGGAGTGGCTCGCTCGGGAACGCCCCGACCTCGTCGCCATGTACGACCAGCGGTACGCACGCGGTGCACGACTGCACAAGAACGAGCAGGAGGCCATCTCGGCCATCGTTCGACGGGTCGTGGCCGAAACCCGAAGCCCGCGACCTGGCACTGCTCGGTCGACAGTGGCCATCGACACCGGCGACGGCGACTTTCGACGAATCACCGAGGAGCAGCGGCTCGGTCCGATCCGTCGCCGCCCTTCTTCGCGGAACGAGACCCCAC
>JBKJLN010000287.1:0-4530 GCA_046596935.1 Acidimicrobiales bacterium | reverse complement strand
GGCGCCACGACCGACGACGATCCCTACAGCGGGCACACCCTCGAATGGGCCACGACCTCGCCGCCGCCGGTCCACAACTTCGAGATCGTCCCTGACATCCGTTCCGCCCACCCGCTCACCGACGCACGAGGCACCGACTGATGGCCACGGAGATGCTCGCCCTTCCTTCCGCCGGAGGTTCCGGCACCGGAGTCGAGGCCCGACGCTCGACCCTGCCCATCGCCGTCGTCATCGCCGGCGCCGGCGTGGCCATGCTCATCGGCGGCCTCGCGGCGGCCTACCTCGGGCTGAAAGCGGCTCCCGGCAACTTCATCCCTGCCGACCTGAAATACGACAACTACACGGCGTCGACGCTCTCCATCACCGCACTGATGGCGATGGTGACGATCGAGTGGGCCGCCTACGGCATTCGCAAAGGATTCCGGGGACAGGCGCTGTTCGGGTTCGGCATCACCGTGCTCCTTGGCATCGCCTTCCTGAACGCCCTCTACTACCTCATCACCCAACTCGGCTTCGAAGGTGGGGACGGGTCCTACGCCACTGTGACCTACACGATGCTCGGGATCGCCTTCCTCCTGGCCGTGATCGGTCTCCTGGCCGTGATCCTCGCCGGCCTCCGGGCCGTTGGGCATCAGCTGACGACCGACAATTACCACCTCGTCCGGGCGACGGCGCTCTTGTGGCACGTCGTCGCCATCGCCTGGATCGCCGTCTACTACACCGTCTACATCGCGAAGTAGGAGCCGTGTTCAACGCTGCCTCGAAGCTCTACTTCACCCTCGCCGGCCTCGCTCTCGTCGTGGCCCTCGGGTACGCCGTCGGCACGGGCGACCGCGTCGGGTTCACGAATCTCGCTGTGTCGGGGATCGTCGCCGTCGTGCTCGGTGTCGCCGTCTTCGCCTTCGTCCCTCGTGAAGCGCTGAGCGCAACCATGGACGAGCCCGCCGAGCCTCGCCCCGCCGACACCACGGACGTTCCTCGCGCCAGCAGCTGGCCGGTCTTCGCCGCTCTGGCCCTGGGGCTGGCGGCTGCCGGTGCGGCCACCGACTCGTCGCTCGTCTTCCTCGGCGTCGTCGTCGGGCTCGTCGCCACCTTCGCCTGGTTCGGCCAGGTGTGGCGTGAGCACCCCTCGTGGACGCCGGCGATGACCGACCGCATCAACGATCGTTTCGTCGTGCCGATCGGCCTCCCCGGAACGATCTTCATCCTGGCCGGCATCGGCGTGGTCGCCCTTTCCCGCTTGTTCCTCTCGGTGCCTTCGAGCGCGGCGCCGGTCATCGGTATCGCCATCGCCTTCGCGCTATTGGCCGGGTTCTGGTTCCTCGCCAACCGCGAGGTCGGGCGCTCGGCGCTCACCACGGTGGCGACCTTTGCGGTCGTTCTCGTTCTCGCCGCCGGCGTCGCCGGCGCCCTCAAGGGCGAGCGCACGTTCGGGGAGGAGGGCGGTGCGGGGGAGTTCACCTTGGCGGCGAAGGGCATCAAGTTCGACAAAGCCGACCTCGACTTCCCGGCCGCCACCGAAGTGACGCTGAAGTTCGAGAACGGCGACCCCGCTCCTCACAACTTCGCCCTCTACAAGTCAAAAGGCGGCGCGGCGTTGTTCAACGGCAAGATCGTGAACAACGTCGGATCGGCCGACTACACGTTCACCACGCCCGAAGCCGGCTCGTACTTCTTCCAGTGCGACGTGCACCCGGATCAGATGAACGGGATGGCCCACGTCTCCGAGGAAGCATCGACCAAGCCCGAGCCCGGGAAGAACGTGACCACGACCTCGGAAGCGAAGAGCACGGGTACCGCAGGCGCATGACGGCCGACACGTCGCTGGTCATCGATCGCCAGCATGACGGAGCGCCTTCGTCTCCGCCCTCCCCGCCCGAGCCCGGGCAGGCGGCTGCCGGCGGCCTCAGCGCCAGAACGGCGGTTATCGCCGTTGCCGCCCTCATCTCGATCGCCGTCGGTGTGGCCCTGTTCATCGGCAACGGGGACTCCCCGACCGACACGAAGTTGCCAGCCGCGTCGGCACCCTCCACCCGACCGGCGTCGCCGTTCAGCCTGCCAGACCTCCGCGGCGCATCCACCGACGTCTCCTTGACGGCGTCGCCGGGCACGCTGACGGTCGTCAACTTCTTCGCTGCCTGGTGCGAGCCCTGCAAGCGAGAACTCCCCGCCCTCAGGGCGGCCGCGGCCGCCAACCCGGGCGTGCGGTTCGTGGGCGTCGACCACCAGGACTCGCGGGAGGATGCCGTCGAGTTGCTCGACCGCTTCGCCATCCCGTATCCGGCCGGTTTCGATCCGAGCGGGGATGTCGCCGCCCGCTACGGCGTGCGCGGCCTACCGGCCACGTTCTTCATCGACGCCAACGGTCGAATCCTCTCGGCACAGCAGGGCGAGCTGAGTCCGAAGCAGCTCGAGCAGCACCTCGCCGGCCTGACTTTGAAAAAGGTCGCGGCATGAGCGAGTCTGCAGGCGTTGGCCCGAAGGACGAGAGCCCCAGGACCAACGTGAGCCCCTGCACCGAAGTGAGCCCCCGCGTCGAAGTGAGGCCGCACGTGAGTTCCCGCCGCACCCGATCGAGCAAGCCCTACCTGCTCCTCCTCGCCGTCGTGGCCTTCGTCTTCACGACGGCGGCTTGCGGACGAGGGGAGTTGGCCCAGAACGCCCTCGACCCCCTCGGCCCCGAGGCCCGCACCATCGACCGCTTGTGGAAGCTCGTCTTCCCGATCGCCGTGGTCATCTTCTTCCTCGTCCAAGGCGTGATCATCTACGTGATCGTCAAGTTCCGGGCCCGGTCCGACGAGGACGCTCCCGTCCAGGTGCACGGCAACGCCAAATTGGAAATCGCCTGGACCATTGCTCCCGCGCTCATCCTCGCCGTCGCCGGCGTGTTCACGGTCGTGACCGTGTTCGACATCAACACCAAGGCGGCCGGCGCCGAGGTTCTCCAGGTCAAGGTCACCGGCCACCAGTGGTGGTGGGAGTACGAGTACCCGGAGCAGGGGATCGTGACGGCCAACGAACTCCACATTCCCGCCGGGCGCACGGTGCAGATCCAATTGACCTCGGCCGACGTCATCCACAACTTCTGGCCGCCGAAGCTCGCCGGCAAGGTCTACGCCATCCCCGGGCGCAACAACTACATGAAGGTCAACGCCGACAAACCGGGTGACTACTCGGGTCAGTGTGCCGAGTTCTGCGGGCTGAGCCACGCCAACATGCGACTCCGGGTCATCGCCCACTCGGCCGGCGACTTCGACGCCTGGGTCTCCAATCAGCAGAAGAAGTCGGTGCCGGCCCCGACGACGACATCGACCACGGCGCCGCCGACCACCACGACCCTGGCCACCGATGCGTCCACGACGGGCGCCAGCGCCAGCGGGGCACCCCCCGCCGCCGCCGCCGATCCGGTGAAGATCGCCGTCGGCACCGATCCCGAACTTGATCAGGCCAACGGCGCCGGCCTCTTCGTGGCCAAGGGATGCAGCGGCTGTCACATGATCTCCGGCCTCGAGGGTGCGAATGGCAAGGTGGGCCCGAACCTCACCCACCTGTACAGCCGCAAGCGCTTCGCCGGAGCCGTCTTCGAGCTCGACAACCGGAACCTCCGCCGGTGGCTGCGCAACCCGCCGGCCATGAAGCCCATGCGACCGGAGAACGGTCAGGGCATGCCCAACCTCGGGCTGACCGAGGACGAGATCACGCAGCTCATCGCCTACCTGGAGACGCTCAAGTAATGGCTACCGTTCTCGACCGACCCTCCGACGAAGTGGGCTCGGAGTCGCTGCCCGCATCCGGAAAGGGGACGGCCTCGGTTCCCCTCCTCAAGCGCCCCCAGGCGATGACGGGGTTCTGGAGCTGGATCACCACCGTCGACCACAAGCGGATCGGCGTCTTCTACGGCGTCACGTCGATGATCTTCTTCATCCTCGGCGGGCTCGAGGCGCTGTTGATCCGTCTGCAACTCGCCCAGCCCAACGGCACGGTGCTGTCGGCCGAGGCTTACAACCAGGTCTTCACCATGCACGGGACGACCATGGTGTTCCTCGTGGTCATGCCGCTCTCGGCGGCCTTCTTCAACTACCTCGCGCCGATCATGGTCGGCGCCAGGGATGTGGCCTTCCCCCGTCTGAATGCCCTCAGCTACTGGATCTTCCTGATGGGTGGCCTGTTCATCTATTCGAGCTTCCTGCTCGGCGGAGCGCCCGACGGCGGGTGGTTCGGCTACGCACCGAACACCTCGATCACCTTCTCACCCGGCCACAACATCGACTTCTGGATCTTTGGTCTGCAGATCCTCGGGATCGCCTCGACCGTGGGTGCGGTCAACCTCATCACCACGATCCTGAACATGCGGGCGCCGGGCATGACCCTGATGCGCATGCCGATCTTCACCTGGATGGCGCTCGTCTCGCAGTTCCTGCTGCTCTTCGCCATCCCGGTCATCACCGTGGCGCTGTTCCTGCTGATGTTCGACCGGCAGTACGGCGCGAACTTCTTCAACGTCGAGCAGGGAGCGGGTCCGCTCCCTGC
>JBKJLN010000197.1:0-3830 GCA_046596935.1 Acidimicrobiales bacterium | reverse complement strand
GGCTCGGGGCGCAGGTGCTGCACCTCGTCCCACGGCATCAGACCAACGCCGGCGTAGGTCCATTGGTCGTCGAAGTCGGTCATGCCCGGTCGTGCCTCGACAACGAGTAGCCGAATGCGATCGCCGTCCCATCCGTCGACCAGGAGCGGGCCGAGGTCGGCGACGTGCCACGCGTCGGCATTGTGGATGAGAGTGGCGCGCCCGTCGATCCACCCGCGCAGCTGGCCAATGGCGCCGGCCGTGCCGAGTGGGGCGCCCTCTTCGATGGACACGTACACGTCGAGGTCGGCCAGGTGCTCTTCCATCCGTTGACGATGGTGATGAACGTTGACGGCCACGGAGTCGTCGACCAACGGTCGCACCCGGTCGATGGCGAGGTCGACCAATGGCACGTTGGCGACGGGGCAGAGCGCCTTGGGGAGCAGGTCGGTGAGCGGGCGCAGTCGCGTACCGAGGCCGGCGGCGAGCACCACACCGGCCAAATCCTTGCGCACCGCCCGCATGCTGCCAGACGGCGCAGCTCTAGGACCGAGGCAGTTCCTGGCGATCTGGGCCGCCGAGACGCTCGGTCATGAGGAGGCGGACCGACAAGAAGGCCCAGATGACGCCGACCCCGACGAGCAAGAACGCCGACTCTGTCTCGGTGTTCCACGTCAGGCTGCCGATCGCAGAGAGCGTGATCAGGATGCGGTCGGTCATGCCCAGGACACGCCTCGCCCACATCGCGATGCTCAGGCAGATCAACCCAAAGGCGAGTGTCAGCGTTCCGAAGATGGCGAACTCGATCGCCCAACTCACGACATAGAGCACCGCCCCGACCGCCAGGAGGTAGCCGCTCACCTGCCCGACTGGCGACTCCCGCAATCGATGGTGGAACGGCGTGCTGCGAAGGGCCACGACGACAAGGGCAGCACCTACGCCCAGGAAGGGCAGCAGCGCATTTGCATTTCGCTCGGGGCCGAGCCAGCCGGCGTTCTGTGCTCCCATGACGCCGCCCGCACCGGCGTACACCAGCGCTCCAGCAACCGCGAGCACGACGCGGAGTGACCGTGACATCAACCGGGACTCTACGGGGTGCCCCCTCCAGAGACAGGGGATCTGCGCCGCACTCTTGCTAGCTCTTGAACAGGAACGCAGCTTCGTCGGGCTCGAGGAGGTCGCGGACCTCGTCGCCCAGCAATTGATAGCGCTCGAGGAAGGGGTCGACCTCGGTGAGTGCGAAGGCCGCTTTGCGCGCTTCGCGAACGAGCTCCTTGTCGCGCCGCAAACTGGCCAGCTTCAGGTCGGAGCGACCCTTTTGGCGCGTGCCGAGGATGGCGCCCTCGCCCCGCACCTCGAGGTCGACTTCGGCCAGGTAGAAGCCGTCCGTCCCGTGTTCGGGATCGACGAGCGCGGACAACCGGGCCTCGCCGTCGGGGGTCTTGGAATCGCCGAGCAGGAAGCAGTGGCTGACGGCAGCGCCGCGACCGACGCGACCACGGAGTTGGTGGAGTTGGGCGATGCCGAAGCGGTCGGCGTCCTCGATGACCATCACCGTGGCGTTGGGCACGTCGACCCCGACCTCGATGACGGTCGTCGCCACCAACACGTCGATCTCGCCGCTACGGAAGGCCAGCATCGTCGACTCCTTGTCCCTCGGGAGCACGCGGCCGTGCAGCAACCCGAGCCGCAGACCGGCGAGCTCCGCCGCCCCCAGGCGCTCGTACTCCTCCTCCGCCGAACGAGCCTCGATCTTCTCCGACTCGTCGATGAGCGGGCACACGACGAAGGCCTGGTGGCCGGCGGCGATCTCGCTGCGCACCCGGTCCCACGCCGCCGTCTCCTCGAGCGGCCCTCGCGCCCAGGTCGTCTTGATGGGAGTGCGTCCCGGCGGCATCTCGTCGAGCACCGTCATGTCGAGGTCGCCGTACACGGTCATGGCGGCCGTCCGCGGGATCGGCGTCGCCGTCATCACCAGGACGTCGGGCTCCGTCCCCTTGCCGCGCAACGCCGCCCGCTGCTCGACCCCGAAGCGATGCTGCTCGTCGATCACGATCACTCCGAGGCGACGGAACTCCACAACATCGGTCAAGAGCGCGTGCGTGCCGATGAGGATGTCGACATCGCCGGCGGCAAGAGCTGCATGCAAGCGAGTGCGTTCGGCAGCCGTCGTGCGATTGGTCAACGACTCGACCCGCAACTGGCGCTCCCCGAACAGTGAGTCGCCGCGATCCGGCACGGCCAAGCCGTCGAGCATCTGGCGCACGCCGGCGAAGTGCTGCTCGGCCAACACCTCGGTCGGTGCCATGAGCGCCCCTTGAAACCCGCCCTGCACCGCCATCAAGAGCGCAGTTACGGCCACCACGGTCTTCCCGCTCCCGACGTCTCCCTGCAGGAGACGGTGCATGGGGTGGGGCCCGGCCAAGTCCGTCGCGATCTCGGCAATTGCATGCTTCTGTGCTCCCGTGAGGGGGAACGGCAGGGCGCCGTGGAACCGGCCCACCAGTTCACCGTCGACGGCGTGGCGCAAGCCTTTGGCGTCGCGTTCGATAGCGCGCTTGCGCATCACCAGAGTGAGTTGCAGCCGCAGCAGTTCGTCCATGGCGAGGCGGCGACGCGCCTCGGCAGCATCCTCCAGCGACGCCGGCAGATGGATCTCGCGCAGAGCGCGGCTGCGGTCGATGACACCGAGGCGTTGACGCCACTCGTCGTCGAGCGGATCGAGGACTTCGCCCGATCGCCGCAACGCTTCCTCGATCCACCCCGCCAGATCCCAGGTCGTGAGTCCGGCCTTCTCGGACTGCGGGTAGATCGGGATCACGCGCCCGGTCTTGTCTCCGATGAGGTCGACGACCGGGTTCGTCATCTGCCGATTGCCCCGGTAGAGATCGAGCTTGCCGAAGAAGACGGCTTCGGTTCCTACCGGCAACTGCTTGGATCGCCACCCCTGATTGAAGAAGGTGCATTTCAGGTACGAGGCCCCGTCGAAGACATCCATCTCGACCATGGCCTTGCCCTGACGTGTCCGTCGGGCCTGCACCCGCTTCACCCGGGCGAGGATCATGGCCTCGTCTCCGACCTTCAGGTCGCGGATCATGGCCTGATTCGTACGGTCGAGGTAGCGCCGTGGGTAGTGCGTGACCAGGTCGAGCACCGTCTCGATCGGCGGGTCCATGACCGCCAGCCCCTCGGCCTTCTTCTTCTTCGACTTCACGCCCTCGAGTCGGGCAACCGGGATTTCCCGCAGCGACGACAGCGTCCGCCCCGGCACGCCGCCGCTACTCGGCGCTGAACAGGTAGGGGTAGAGGGGCTGGCCGCCGTGGTGCACCTCGGCGGCGGCTTCTGGCCGGTGCTCGGCGAGCCACTCGGTGAGATGGCGGGTGGGGGCGGCGGTGGCGCCTTCGCCTTCGATGATCGTGACGATCTCGTGGATGTCGGTGACGATGCCATCGAGGAGATCGGTCGCCGCCTCGGCGAGGGTCGGTCGGACGACGGTGATCTTCGAACCGGCGAGGCCGAGGTAGTCGCCTTCCTTGACCGGGCCGGCGTCGGTATTGGAGTCGCGCACGGCACGCGTGATCTCGCCGCTCACCACTCGATCGGCGGCGGCTCGCATGCTCAGCTCGTTCTCAGCGACCGTCGCCTGGGGGTCGTAGCCCAACAGTGCGCCGAACCCCTCGGCGACACCGGTGGTGCGCACCACCCGCACGGTCTTGGCGGTGTGGTCGGCGACCTGCTCCGCCACCGGGATGATGTTCTTGTTGTTGGGCTACGACCCCCAGGCGACGGTCGCCGAGAACGAGCTGAGCATGCGAGCCGCCGCCGATCGAGTGGTGAGCGGCGAGATCAC